>NZ_RDNY01000008.1:0-158109 GCF_003687745.1 Acinetobacter sp. 2JN-4
TGGCACTGCTGCGATGGTAGCGAATCGTTCTTCGATTTAAGGCTTGGTATTGGTTGTTGTCATCGATCAAACGAAGTTTTTGGGCTTGGATTGGGCTATTGCTGTTGGCAACGTTGAGTTGGGCTTCATCGATCAGCCAGTTAATGCCTTCGCTTCTGAGTAAGCGGCTAATAAAGTCGTAGTCGCTTTCATTGGCTTGCATCACAAAGGGTCGGACATCGTAGTCTTGTGTAACGCCGCTAATATCAAGCGTAAGACTGGATGCAAATAAGGGACTACGTTGTTGCCATTCTTTGAAAAGGGTTTGAATAATATCCAACACGGTTTTATTCATAAACACGCGGCTGTTACGGCGTTTGTGCCACAGTGCAGTAGGGTCTTGCAGTTTGAGTTTATATAGAGTCAAACTTCCATCAGACTGCCCTTGTACGGCCTCGGTGATAATCCCTGTGGTTCTGAATAGTGTGCCTATATCCGTAACGGTATCGACAGCAACTTGGCAACCAATGAATTGTTTTAAGGGAATAGCCACATTGGTTGATAGGCAGAACAGTTCGGCAGTAACCCCACCATTCAGACTATGCGTACCTTCAATACGCTGCAAAAATACCTGATTGGCTAAAGCAGGATTCGAAAATTGAATATGAATTGCACGTTTTTGTGCGGTTAAGCCAAGTTGTTCTAATGCAGCATAAATAGTCTTGAACATTGCTTCTTATTGAGTTTTTTTAAACGTGAAGGCATTTTACAGGAAAAATCGCGCTTATGTTCAGACAGTTTCGTCTATTTGTGACGATTTGTGTCACCATCATAGAAGGGATGCCTTTTAAAAATTCACTGGACAATCATCCTATTCTTCATTTTACTTTCATATAATTAGATAGCTCTTCAAATTCAGTTGCTAGTGCTTGAGCCACATGCTGCTCCATTATTCTAAATTTATTTAATACCAATTGTCCTAATTCCGTGACCACTGCACCACCACCATGCGTTCCACCAGTCTGGGTTTCAACAAGATTGGAACGAAAACATTGGTTCATGGTATCTACCAATTGCCACGCACGCCGATAGCTCATATTCATGGATTTAGCGGCTTGAGAGATTGAACCTGTACGTTGAATCGCTTCAAGTAACTCTGCTTTTCCAGGTCCAAACGCAATTTCATTTTCCGACAGTATACGAACATGAATTTTTAAACGTACTTTAGCCATGAATAAATGCTCATAAATGATTTGATGGCACTTTTCGCACCATCAAATCTAAACTTAAAAATTAGAAATGAATCACAGTACGGATAGATTTACCTTCATGCATCAAATCAAAGGCTTCATTAATATCCTCAAGTGGCATGGTATGCGTTACAAAAGGCTCCAGTTGAATTTCACCTTTCATCGCATCTTCTACCATTTTCGGGAGTTGCGAACGACCTTTCACCCCACCGAAAGCTGTACCCATCCACTTACGACCTGTGACCAACTGGAAAGGACGTGTCGAAATTTCCTGACCTGCACCGGCCACACCAATAATCACTGATTGTCCCCAACCACGATGTGCACACTCCAACGCAGAACGCATCACATTGGTATTACCAATACATTCAAAAGAATGATCAACGCCCCAACCTGTCATTTCTACAATCACTTGCTGAATCGGTTGTTCATAATCTTTTGGATTTAAACAATCCGTTGCACCAAACTGTTTCGCCAATTCAAATTTCTCTGGATTTGTATCCACCACAATGATTCGCCCAGCTTTAGCCTGACGTGCACCTTGTACTACAGCCAAACCAATACCACCTAAACCAAAGACTGCAACACTATCGCCCTCTTGTACTTTGGCTGTGTTATGTACTGCACCGATACCTGTCGTTACACCACAGCCTAATAAACAGACTTGTTCATGATTGGCTTCAGGGTTGATTTTCGCCAAAGAAACTTCAGCTACAACCGTATATTCGCTGAAAGTTGAACAACCCATATAGTGGTAAATTGGCTGGCCATTATAAGAAAAACGGGTTGTGCCATCAGGCATAACACCCTTACCTTGAGTTGCACGAACCGCAACGCATAAATTGGTTTTGCCCGATTTACAGAATAAACATTCTTTGCACTCAGCGGTATACAGCGGAATGACATGGTCACCAACTGCAACACTGGTTACACCTTCTCCGATTTGAACCACAACTCCTGCGCCTTCATGACCCAAAACGGCAGGAAAAACACCTTCAGGATCATCACCTGATAAAGTAAATGCATCTGTATGGCATACACCTGTATGCGTAATTTTAATGAGGACTTCACCTGCTTTAGGTGGCTCAACATCAAGCTCTACGATTTGTAATGGTTCACCAGCGGCAAAAGCAACGGCTGCACGAGATTTAATCACAATGACACTCCTGAATTTTACTTTAAATAAGATTTAAGAATTTTACTGACTTGAATCAGCTCTTGACTGCGTTGCAACTCGGAAGATTCACCGACAACCAAAGTATCTTTTAAATGAATTTCGAGAAGTTCAGTCATCAAACCATTTATTGCGCCACGAACTGCACAGATTTGCTGCAAAATATCTGCGCATTCTGCGTCATTTTCCAAAGCACGCTCAACACTCTGGACTTGACCTTGGATTCGTCTTACACGAGTGAGGATCTTTTTTTTGTCCTCTAATTGCTTAGGCATAATGTAGACCACATTAAATCTAAAAATATACTATACACCAGTATAGTACTATGGCTCAATATTTATTGATTTATATACTATACAGTTGTACCGATTGAGAGTATTTAGATAGGAAAAATATATAAATAAAAATATAAGTTATTGATTATATTTATAATTACATTTAAACCTTGGAAAGAAAACGTATTTAGATATATAAGAAAATCAATCACCTACAAATTACTGTTGGACTCACACGCTTGATAAATAAAATGATAAATAATTCATACCATTTCAAAATAACGACACTTGTTATTATGTTAGCAATGAGTGGCTGTTCACTGCCCCCCAATCAAAACCATGATCGGAGTAATCCTTTGCAAACAAAAACAAAATGGATAAATGATCCTCAAACCGATCTTAATATTGAAAAGGGTTTAACTGCATTTTTAGCTTTGGATGATGCATTTTTAAGTATCGCATCTCGTATTCACTTAATCAGGAATGCTAAACATCGTTTAGATTTGCAATATTACATTTGGAATGATGATCCAATTGGCAAATTGATGCTTTATGAATTACTCAATGCTGCTGACCGAGGGGTTAAAATCCGGCTACTTATTGATGATCAAAATGGCGTCAAACTTGATAAAACTCTCAAAGCGCTATCCATACATCCAAACCTAGACATTCGTATTTTTAATCCATATAAGTTTAGACATCTGCGATTCATTGATTATATTTTTAGGTTAAAGCAAATTAATCATCGAATGCACAATAAACTCACAATTGCTGATTCATCAATCGCAGTTACTGGTGGCCGAAATATTAGTAATGAATACTTTGACGCCAGCGATCAATTCCAATTTAGTGACATGGACATCTTATTTTATGGTGCGTCTGTTGATCACGCTGCTGAGGTCTTCGATGAGTTTTGGCAAAGTCCTTTAAGTTATTCTACTGAACAGTTGCTTGGCCAAGGCACACCGCAGCAATTTGAAAGTATTAGGCAAAGCTATCAGGCTTTTGACGAAGAAAATACGCTCACGGAAAAGAAGCTTGAAGCTGCGCAGGATTATTTAAAAATCCGTCTTCAAAACTACCCTGTTCAATGGGCAAAAGCACACTTTGTTGCGGATCGTCCAAATAAGGCGTCAGGTCAAGCTAAAGATCAAGAACTGCTATATTCGCAAGTCTTAAAGATTATGGGGCCCCCCACGCAGCACATGGAATTGGTTTCGGCCTATTTTGTGCCAACTCAACGTGGAACAGAATACTTAAGCCAATTATCGAATAACGGTATCAAAGTTAGGGTGCTCACAAATAGTTTGGTCGCCAATGATGTCGCTGTGGTACATTCATTTTATAGTCAATACCGTAAAACGCTTCTACAAAATGGCGTACAACTTTACGAGTTCAAACCCAATATCGAAAGAAAAAAACGGACTTGGTATGAAATCGCAACGGGTAGCGTAATTCCTGTAAAAGGCAAAAATCGCTCAAGCCTACATGCAAAATTCTTTGATGTAGATGGTAAAGTTTTTATTGGTTCTTTTAATTTTGACCCTCGTTCTGCGCATTTAAACACTGAAGTCGGTTTGGTGGTTGAATCAGATCAATTACAGAATCAAATTACCGCACTTCTGGATGAACACATGCTACAAGTCGCCTATAAACTTAAACTTGATTCAGATGGCAATATTGTTTGGTTTGAACATAAGGAAAATGGTCAAGTAATTGAACATCATCACGACCCTGAGAGTACTAGATTCCAAAGGTTTAGCATGTATTTCGTGTCTTATTTTCCAGTGGAATGGATGATGTAGTTCAATTTTAGATTGATTACACCAAACCAATTATTTCAAAGAATTGTCGATAAGCATCCGCTTTTTTTTCTAAGGCTAAAGGATATGCCCGTGACGATGATGGTAAACGATATAAATTAAGCTCACGATTAGCATAATTTACTTGTACAGATTGACCAATCATTGGCTTATTTGCTTGCTCTGGAAAATGCTGCATTAAAGTATCAGTTGCCTTATCCCCTGTGGTCATGATGGTATGGCACATTGGGATTTGCTCTAGCAATTCCGATAAATCTGTTGGTTTGACGATTTCCAAAAACTTGTCCGAAGCATTACCTTGCAGTCGTTTAACTTGATAGGCCGTATCAAATATTCCGATACCAATTTGTGTTAAGAAATCACGAATTTTTGGTTCCTTAAAATTTCTGTTCGACAAATCTAAAAAGTAATCTTTATCTTCAAAGAAAATCAAACCAAAGATACGCCACATATCGTTCTGATAGTTTGGATAATAAAAATTCATTTTCCATCTATTTTGAGGTGGTGGAAAACTTCCTAACATGAGCAGTTTTGCATGAGCAGGCAGAAAAGGAGTTAGCGGATGTGTTTCTATTTCTATATCAGCCATTTATGTAAAAAACCAAATTTAAAATTGAGTGAATAATTTTGATCATTTTATAGAAATTTCAAGCTTTTTGCTTGTGCCTTTTCGTATAGCAACATTTCAACGCGTTTAATCGTTTATTGAAATTCGAAAAGTGTGTGAAAATTGCCGTAAAACTCATTAACAGGAATTATCATGATCACATTACATCATTTAGATCAATCACGTTCTTTTCGAATTTTGTGGCTACTTGAAGAAATTAAACAGCCGTATCAACTACAACGCTATTACCGTGATTTAACCACACATTTAGCACCTGAGTCCTTAAAAAACATTCATCCTTTAGGTAAGTCTCCTGTGATTGAGTGGCAAGGTAAAACCATTGCGGAATCGGGTGCTATAATCGAATTATTAATTCAGAAATTTGCACCTCACTTAGCACCTGACATCGATGATGCTAGTTATGTAGACTATCTACAGTGGATTCATTTCTCTGAAAGCTCTGCCATGTTGCCATTTTTATTAAAAGTTTTTAATGAGATAGAGACGAAGCAAGGTACACAGTTGGTATTTTTAGAAAACTATACTCAAGTAGAATTTGATAAGGTCTTTGGTTTTCTTAATGAATATTTAGAAAATAAATCATATTTGGTGGAGGATCGTTTAACTGGTGCAGACTTTATGATGGGATTTGGACTTCATGCCTTAATTCATCAAATGGCACAAGGTGAGAAATATCCAAATATTCAAAAATATGTCGAGGGATTAAGTTTATTACCTAGCTGGAAAGCAGCAGTAAAAATTGAACAAGACGGAATGAAAACCTAAAACGAAAAATATTATTAAATCACTGAATAGGAAAAGATAATTGTTGAACTGAATGCTGAATTACAGATTTATGCTGTTTTTATCGTTCTTCTTTTCCTTCTAAGTTACTAAAACAAGAGTTTTTATACAATACAGAAATGGAAAGCCCAGCTAAGGGCTTTCCGATCTAATCATTTTAAGCGTGAAATTCCTTCGTGGTCATCTCACCTAAATAACAAATAGATAACGTAAACAAGTTCTCAGGATCTGCTGATGAATCATTCTTTCTGATCCACTCCAATCCAATTACACCAAGCTCATTTAATTTTGATTGGGAAACGGGTGGTAAAAAGGTTTCCAAGGGCAGTTGAATGCTAAAATTTCGAGTATTACCACTACCATTCTTATCATTAAAAGTATAACCAATTAAATACCAGTGATATTTTTGTTCAGACATTTCTTATTCTCAAGTTGAATTGTTGAGATATTTTTATACCACAGAAACTCGAAAAACCCACTCAGAACACGTGTGCCTGTCTATTTTTTGTCACATTTCCATAGACTCACAAGAGTTGAAGTCTGAGTAAGCGGACATCACTTTTTAGATGATTTAATACACGAGTTTTCCAAGTTACAACCAAGTTAACAAATCTGGATTTTTAGATTTGATAAATTGATGCTCATTCACACTTAGCAACTGTGGTTCACCATTGACTAACTTCAAGGTAGTAACACTTGTGTTCGCAATCGACCAGCTTAGCGCGAAAGTACGTTGCACACTTAGCTCAAGTAATTTACCAACTACAACGGAGATCACGCCACCTGAGGTGAAAACAACGGCTTCTTGGGGTTGTTTATGTGCTAACTCTGTACATAAACTTTCTAATGCACTTTCTACACGCATTTTAAAGGTGATCCAAGATTCGTCATACTCATGATGAAATTCTTCATTTGTCCAACGAGCAATCGCTTGATCGAAAATCTGAAATAAATAAGCTCTTGGATCTACTTCTTGAAAGACATCTTGTTGCAATACTTCTGGTTGGGCAAACCTTGGCTCATATAAAGAAAATACTTGCTGATGATTAAACTCATTCCATAACCCATCAGTTTTATAATCTGCTTGAGGAAAACACTCATTCAATGAAATTTGCGTGGTTTGTTGATGGCGCTTCATGCTACCTGAAACGATATAAGGCGGTTCAGTAAAAAGATGCTTAAAATACTGCCCTAAGAGCTTTGCTTGTGCTTCACCATTTTCAGATAGCTCATCGTAATCACTTTTACCAAATGAAGCCTGACCATGTCTGACTAAATAAATGGTGGTCATTTAAACACCTTAATTTCAGCAAGTTTTAAAATGAATTGTATTTTTATCATAGCGTTGACTGAATGTACAAAAGTTTATGTTAGGAAATTGAATGGTGCTAAGGTTAATAAAATAGATGATTAAATTTACTTAGGCTATTTTTAGCACATGCAATAACATCGACATTTAGTAACCCCGGCTTAGATGATTCACTGCTTAAAGTAGTTAAGAGGTAACTTTAAATAACGTATGCCATTGGACTCAGGTTCAGGAAAACGTCCAGCATCCATGTTGATTTGAATAGATGGCAGAATCAGTTTGGGCATAGCTAAAGTTGCATCTCGTGCTTGTCGCATATTCACAAAATCTTGTTTGCGGGTTTTAGCATCGATATGAATATTACTCTGTTTTTGTGCATTGATACTTGTTTCATAACAGTATTCACTTCTTCCTTCAGGTTTGTAATCATGGCAGAGAAAAACTCGTGTTTGATCAGGAAGCTCATATAAAGCTTGTACAGAATCAAATAAAGTATCTGCACTGCCTTTGGGAAAATCACACCGTGCCGTACCGTAATCAGGCATAAATAGTGTATCGCCTACGAACACGGCATCACCGATTACATAGCTCAAGCATGCAGGTGTATGCCCAGGTGTTGGAAGATTAAATGCATCCAATTTACCAATGCTAAAATGCTCATTATCTTTAAATAAATAATCAAAGGTTTGATGTGTATTAAAATACTTTATATCAATGCCATATATCGCACTAAAAGTTTCTTGAACAATGCTGATCTTTTCACTCATCGCAACTTTTCCGCCCAATTTTGATTTTAAATATTGCGAAGCCGTTAGATGGTCTGCATGTACATGTGTTTCCAATATCCACTCAACTTTTAATTGATAATCCCCAATATATTGAATGATTTGATCCGCGCTTTCAGTCGAGGTTGAAGCTGATGCAGCATCATAATTCAATACACTATCGATTACAGCGCAACAGTTCGTTTGTGGATCGTTCACTACATAACTAAATGTATTGGTATCTTGATCAAAAAAAGCTTTAACTTGAGGATGTTGCATTTTATTTCTCCGACCGTTCAACCCATACATAATCGATAAACATACCAAACAGCATTGCCATAATGAAATACCAAATCTCAGAATAACCCAAACCAATCAATGTAATTGCAGGCGCAGGACAAACACCCGCAATTCCCCACCCTATACCAAATAGTATGGCTCCTATCACAAGTTTCTTATCAATTTGAGTATTCGTTGGTAAAGTAATTTTTTCTCCAAATAATGTTTTTGGGTGCCGAATTGCTTTTTGGAAAGGAATAATCGCAACGGCAATTGCTCCAATCATCACAAACATTAAACTAATATCCCATTGGCCAAAGATATCTAAGAAACCCAAAACCTTTTCTGGATTTGACATCCCAGAAATCATTAAACCTAAAGCAAATAAACCACCAAAGAAAAAAGCGAAAATATTTTTCATTACATCGCTCCCAATAGATGACGAGCTATATATACCGTTACGATCCCAGCAAACATAAATATCATCGTTGCGATTATTGAACGGATAGATAAACGACTTATCCCACAAATACCATGTCCACTGGTACAACCTGACCCTAGACGTGTACCAAAACCGACCAATAAACCAGCAATAATCAAGGCTATCGGCGATGACACTAAGATAATTTCAGGCTGAATAAAAAATTGATAAATAAATGGGGTGATAAGCAAACCTAACAAAAACCAAAAGGCAGAACTTTTAAGCATTGATTTGGGTTGAAGTAGTTGGGCGATCAAACCACTAATACCTGCGATACGACCATTCACATATAAATAACCAACGACTGCTAATCCAATAAGAACACCACCAAACAATGCCATCAAAATGCTATACATATCTCACCTCAACATTATGTGTTTTTATAATATATTATTTAGCATAATAATATAAGCTATTTTATTAATCCAATCTAATGATTGATTTATCTATCTTTATTCCTTAAAAATTAGAATCATTGATCAAGCTCTACTTCTATCATACTGACAAAAAACCATTACTCAAGCACCACATTGTGCATAATGCACAATTAAACTATAATAAGTGCATATACAACATGAGGGTTTCATCATGAGTGCATTACTAAAACAACCCGCAGACAAAAAAGTAGTCCTCGCTAAAGCGGTGCTCAATGCAGCAGAGCAACTTGACCTAAAACAAGTACAATTGGCCGCCATTTTAGGTGTACACCGTACAGCGATCAGCCGATTGAAAAACAATCCTGAGTTAGATCCTGCTTCTAAACAAGGTGAATTGGCGCTATTGCTTATTCGTCTATCACGCGCATTATATGCTTTGACAGGTGGAGACACAGACTGGATGCGTCACTTTATGAATACACCAAATCGTGTGACTGGTGGTGTTCCTGTTGAACAAATCGAAAGTGTGAGTGGACTGGTGTCTGTTCTGCAATTTGTTGATGCAATTCGAGGTAAAGTATGACGGCCATTGGAAAAAATCTATGGCAACAGTGTGAAGGAAACAAACAAATAACGCCTCTATCTGGTACTTTATATCGTTTAGTTGAGAGCCAAGAACAAATTGCGACACGACAATTAGTTGATACCTTAGAAGAACAAGCATTATTGGAGGATATGCTGGAATTGGTTAAGCCACCATACCCTCCACACTCAGATCATTTACATTATCTGCTTAAAACACCTTTTCGCTACCCGCCATTAAAATGGGGTTCACGTTTTGGTCGTACCTTTGAACCAAGTATTTTTTATGGAGGATGTAGCATCACGGTTACACTAGCAGAATCAGCTTATTATCGCTTTATATTCTGGCATTCAATGGATGGAAAACCTAAGAAAAACACGATACGTACCGAGCACACCTTATTCTCAGTCGGCTATCATTGTACTAATGGAATTCGTTTACAATCTCCACCATTTGACCAGTATCTTGATTTTATCGCTCACCCGACAAATTATAGTTATGCCCAGCAACTTGGTACAGCAATGAGAAATGCAGGCATAGAAATATTTGAATATCCATCTGCTCGTGAAAATAACCATGCAGCTTGTGTTGGACTATTTACAGCAGATCACTTTAGCCAAAATAGCCCAATTGATCGAGCGCAATGGTTTTGTGATATTGGTGCGGATGAAGTTATATTTAAAGCGGTCGAAGATTCAAGCATTGTTCGTTTTGAATTATCACAGTTTTTACAACAAGGTGAATTTCCAATGCCAGCATAAAATGGCAATCTTCATATAAAAATGCCCCGATATATCGGGGCAAATAAATATTCTATTTAACTCACTAAACCATCAACCCCAATCATTTTTGGTAACTTTTCAATCAGTTTATTTAGCTCAGCATTTGCTGGAGAAATACAGCCCATGTAGTGACTTAAATTAGTTACTGTACCATCTGGGCGTGACCAAGAAAAATAGGCATTCTGTTGGTCAGTTGCGGTTTCTTCACAAGCTGTAGTTTTTACACTCGTACCAGTTTCAGGGCGATACGTTTTCAGCTCTTGTTGAAGCTTGCTATAAATAGAAGGATCAACGGTAAGATCTTGTGCCCCAACAACTTTTGTATATTGCTTCCCATCAAAATGAACCTTCCCTGAAGGAGAAATTTCAACAGAATAAATCGGGCATGTACCAAAACAAGGGCTGGTTGAGTAACGAATCGTTTCCTGTACGGTATCTTGAGGCTGTTGAGTTGTTGTTGCACAACCAACTAAAGAAAAACTAAAAAGACCTGCAAGTAATAATTTTTTCATTTATTGATCCATTATTAAGAATGTTGTTTAAATTTAACAAATTGTGAAATCTTTGTCATTTAAGTAAGTAGAAAAATTATAAATTTCATCTAATTCTTACTTAGGCTATTTTGGGATTTGATCATCACATGTTTAATGATTGAATTAATTTGCTTGAGACTGAAGAATTAATCGAGCAAGCTCTAAATCATCGGCATAAGTGATTTTAATATTATCTGAACGCCCCTGTACAACCTGCACCGGCTCACTGATATATTCCAAGGCACTTGCTTCATCGGTGATATTGATTTGGGCAGCCAAAGCAGCCTCAATCGCATGTTTGAGCGTTTTTAATTTTGCCATTTGTGGTGTTTGTGCTTGCCATAAATGCTCACGACTGACGGTTTTTTCGATCTGATTATTAGCATGTACATATTTTAAAGTATCGCGCACTGGTATCGCTAAAATCGAACTTTGATTTGCTTGTACCGATGATCGTACTAATTTCTCCAAACACGCTGTTGTCACACATGGTCTTGCGGCGTCATGTACCAGAACCCAGTCATTTTCATCTGCAATATTAGATAGATAAATTAAGGCATTAAGCACTGAATGAACGCGTTCTACTCCACCTGAACAAAAGTGCAATTTATCTGAATGTTGGAAAGCAAGTGTTTCGGCATGATTGTCTTGCTCACCGATCGCAAGTACACATCCGGTCAAATTCAATGTATTTAAACGGTTGACCGTATGCTCAAGTACAGTTTGATTTTGGATGTATTGATATTGTTTGAGTTCTGTTTTGGAAAAGCGACTGCCCGAACCTGCTGCTGGTACAACCGCCCACAGCTTAGTTTTCATTGGTTGCGGTATCTACTTTTGCATTTGGATCAATATAAATGGGTTTGTAATGGGTACTGATGGTACTCATTTGCACAAAGGTTTCATTAGGTTTGACTAAACCTAAATCTAGGCGTGCATGTTCCTCAATTGCCTCACTTCCATTTTTTAAATCAAAAACTTCTGCGGCCAAAATGCGGTTACGCTCTTTTAACTCGGTGTTGATTTCAGCTTGTTGTTGAATTTGATGGGTTAAAGCCTGATGAGGAACGTATCCGCCCTCACCTAGCCAAAACCGATACTGTAAACTTGCAATCAAAACGATTGCAAGTAACAGAATCAACTTACTTGAAGTAGATCGAAAAATCTCTAACATAAAAAACTCCCTATATCCCTCTTTAAAGGAAGATCAGTCACGAATTCTATAGGATTCTGAATTCGTGAAGTTTCTCTCTTTTGTAAAGAAAGAGGGTCAGGAGAATTCAACATAGCTGAGATTGACCTTAATTTAGACCTTTAAACTCAGCTTTACCGCGGTAAGCTGCTTGAGTTAACTCTTCAATACGAAGCAGTTGGTTATATTTTGCAACACGGTCAGAACGACATAGTGAACCAGTCTTGATTTGACCTGCTGCTGTACCAACTGCTAAATCAGCAATAGTTGAATCTTCTGTTTCACCTGAACGGTGTGAAATAACAGTGCTATAACCATTTGCTTTAGCAAGGTAAATTGCATCTAAAGTTTCAGTCAAAGTACCGATTTGGTTATATTTGATCAGAATAGAGTTACCTACTTTCTCATCAATACCACGTTGTAAAATCTTAGGATTGGTTACAAATAAATCATCACCAACCAATTGGATTTTATCACCAAGGATTGAAGTGAGGTAGCTCCAACCTTCCCAGTCAGACTCATCCAAACCATCTTCGATTGAGATAATTGGATACTGGTTTACAAGGCCCGCTAAGTAGTCAGCAAATTGATTGCTAGTAAATGCTTTGTTGCCTTCACCCGCAAGAATGTATTGACCATTTTTGTAGAATTCTGATGATGCACAATCAAGCGCAAGCATAATATCAGAACCTGCTTTATAGCCAGTTTTTTCAATTGACTCAAGAATAACAGTAATTGCTTCTTCATTAGAACGAAGGTTCGGCGCAAAACCACCTTCATCACCAACTGCTGTATTTAGACCTTGTTTCTTTAAAACTGATTTTAAAGAATGGAAAATTTCAGCACCTGCACGTAGTGCCTCAGAGAATGAAGTGAAACCGACTGGTTCAATCATGAACTCTTGAATATCTACATTATTATCCGCATGTGAACCACCATTGATGATGTTCATCATTGGAACAGGCATCGTCAAAATTGTTTGACCACGAAGATCTGCGATGTATTGGAAAAGCGGTGTTTTCTTTTCGTCAGCAGCAGCACGTGCAACCGCTAAAGATACAGCTAGCGTTGCATTAGCACCTAATTTTTCTTTGTTTTCAGTACCGTCAAGCGCAATCATTGTATTATCAATGTCTTTTTGCTCAAAAACTGATTTACCCAACAAAGCATCACGAATCAGTGTGTTAACGTTATTAACCGCTGTACGAACACCTTTACCTAAGTAACGTGCTTTATCACCGTCACGAAGTTCTAAAGCTTCACGAGAACCAGTTGAAGCACCAGATGGTGCACATGCACGACCAACAATCCCAGATTCTAAAATTACGTCTGCTTCGATGGTTGGGTTACCACGAGAGTCCAAAATTTCGCGCGCACGAATATCAACGATTTGGCTCATGAACAATTCCTCTGTTGAATGAATAATAAATTAAACCCATATTTCCTTAGCGTTCCCCTTTTATAGAGGAACTCAAAGGGGAAAGATTGGTTTAATGTGTATCTAACTTTTTGAATCCTTTGATCAAAGTATCCAATTCTTTTAATTGCGCCAAAAATGGCTCAAGCTGAGATAAACGCAATGCACAAGGTCCATCACATTTTGCATTTTCAGGGTCTGGATGTGCTTCTAAGAACAAACCAGCTAAACCAGTTGCCATACCAGCACGTGCTAATGTGGTTATTTGCGCACGGCGACCACCAGCAGAATCTGAACGACCGCCAGGTGTTTGCAATGCATGGGTCACATCAAAGAAAACCGGAACATTCATTTCTTTCATCGTGTCAAAACCGAGCATATCAACAACCAAGTTGTTATAACCAAATGCTGAACCACGTTCACAAAGAATAAGTTTGTCGTTCCCAGCTTCCAAACATTTATGCAAGATATGACGCATTTCGTGTGGCGCTAGAAATTGTGCTTTCTTGATATTAATAATCGCCTGTGTCTTTGCCATTGCTTCAACAAGATCAGTCTGACGACTCAAAAAAGCTGGAAGTTGGATAATATCTGCAACTTCTGCAACTTCCGCTGCCTGATACGGTTCATGCACATCGGTAATAATTGGAACATTGAACTGTTTTTTTATGTCTGCAAGCCATTCAATTCCTTTTTCCAAACCTGGACCACGGAATGAATTTAAGCTAGAGCGATTCGCTTTATCAAAGCTCGCTTTGAACACGTAAGGAATATCTAAGCGCTTGCAAATATCGACATAAGTTTCAGCGATTTCAAAGGCTAAATCTTTTGATTCGAGTACGTTCATTCCGCCAAATAATACAAATGGCAAATGATTTGCCATTTGTATATCGCCTAAACGTACAACTTCTTGTGCTTTTAATTGTGACATCTAAACTTTCCCAGTTTATTTAAAGCCTACATTATTTACTTCTGATGCTGTTTTTTTGCAGCCTCAATAAAACTAGCAAATAATGGATGTCCATCACGTGGTGAACTTGTAAATTCCGGATGGAATTGTACAGCAATAAACCAAGGATGTTCAGGAATTTCTACAGTTTCAACTAAGTGTTGTACTGATGAATAACCAGAAACCTTCATTCCAGCTTGTTCAAGTGTTGGAATAAAACGGTCATTCATTTCATAACGATGGCGGTGGCGCTCAACAATTTCAGCTTGACCATAGATGCTACGAATTTTTGCACCCTCAACCAATTCTGATTTTTGTGCACCTAAACGCATCGTACCGCCTAAGTCTGACTCAAGACTACGATGTTGTAATTCGCCACGTTCATCTAGCCATTCTGTAATTAAGCCAATAAGTGGATACTTGGTTGAACGATTAAATTCAGTTGAGGTTGCTTCAGGCACACCTGCAACATTACGCGCATATTCAATCACAGCCAACTGCATACCCAAACAGATACCTAAAAATGGAACACCATTTTCACGCGCATATTGAATTGCACGCATTTTACCTTCAGTACCACGCTCACCAAAGCCACCAGGTACTAAGATCGCATCCGCAGTTTCAAGTACAGAAATATCCTGACCTTCTAAAGATTCAGCATCAACATAATCAATTTGTACTTTAACGCGATTTTGGATACCCGCATGTAAAAGTGCTTCATTTACAGATTTATAAGCATCTGGTAATTCAACATATTTACCCACCATCGCGACACGCACGATATATTCTGGGTTTAATAGTGCATCAACCACATTATCCCAGTCTTCAAGATTTGCTTCTGGAAGATCGTTATAGCCAAAACGTTCGCAGATTAAGTCATCTACGTTTTGTTCAGAGAAATTACGTGGAATTTGATAAATTGTTTTTGCATCTTTACATACAACAACTGCACGTGCTTCTACATTGGTAAACAATGCAATTTTACGTTTAGTATCTGCATCAACATCATATTCAGTACGGCAAATAAGAATATCGGGTTGAATACCAATTGAAAGCAACTCTTTCACAGAGTGCTGAGTTGGTTTGGTTTTAAGTTCAGCAGCCGACTTGATGTATGGCAATAAAGTTAAATGCATCAACATGGTCCGTTTATGACCCAGTTCAACCATAAGCTGACGCACTGACTCCATAAATGGAAGTGATTCGATATCACCTACTGTACCGCCGATCTCGACGATCGCGACATCGTAACCTTCACCGGCACGTAATACACGTTCTTTAATATTATCGGTAATATGCGGAATAACTTGGACTGTACCACCGAGGTAATCACCACGGCGTTCTTTGTTTAAAACGTCTTGGTAGACACGTCCACTGGTGAAGTTATTCAACTTCGTCATTTTTGCACGACGTAGGAAACGTTCGTAATATCCCAAATCTAAGTCAGTTTCAGCACCATCCTCTGTGACAAAAACTTCACCGTGCTGAAATGGGCTCATGGTACCTGGATCGACATTGATATATGGATCCATTTTTACCATCGTGACATTTAAGCCACGAGCTTCCAAAAGTGCGGCAACAGAAGCAGCAGAAATACCTTTACCTAGTGATGAAACCACACCACCAGTGACAAAAATAAAATGGGTCATTAAGTTTCTCGTACAATCAAGCCGAAATCGGCCTACAATGTTGGGCAATTTTACTGTACTCTGCCCCTATAAAGCAAAGTCAAACCGCTTCAATTCAAAGAACTATAAACAACTGGTTATTCTATCAGCATTTTCAATAAAATTTTATGGGATTTATGGAGATTTCATATAAAAATTGCTTTTAACAAATCAAAAACACGGCTCCGATGAAAAAAATCCCCTTAGAACCCCAACATCGATCCACTTCATAACACATGCATCTATGCAAACATTTATAAATTATCAACAAACTCGATAAATCCGAGTGCTTTTTTCAGTTAATTTTGCTGTTATAATCCTCGTCGTCCTTATTTGATATGTTGTTTTAGCGATGGCGAATAATAAACTTTTAATTTGTGCAGCACTTGCGACTGGTCTTTTACTTACAGCTTGTGTGAAAAAAGAAGAACCTAAAAACGAAGAGCAGCCTGAACAGGCTACTGAAACACAAATGACAGAGCAACAGCCTGAAGCTGCGAAAACTGAAGTGTTTGAGTCTTTAGAAAGTATCAATACAGAAGAAGCTCCCGCGCCTGTAATTGAAACGACACTTGAAGAAACCGAGAATACGACAACCGAAATTCGTCGTGAAACTCGACCTGCTCAAACCCAAAATACAACTGTCCAATCTGAAGCTCCTCGTACAGAACAACCGAGTGCACCAAGAGTTGAACAGCCAAAACCATCTAAATCGAATACTTCTGGTCAAAGTGAAGAAGATGCTGTCGCTGCTGCAATTGCTGCTGCAACGCCTGCATTAAATAATTAATCTCTTAAAATAAGCGTTTAAAAAAGCCAGTTAAATGTAACTGGCTTTTTTATATAGAATATTAAAAACTTCTAATAACTCTTAAAGAAATCTGCCATCAACCGAGATGCCCAAGACTTCATCGTTAGACTCTCATAGAAGCCACAGTGACTTCCCTTTTTCGTAGTAATCACCACCATATTATCCATCTGCTGAATCTTAT
Source organism: Acinetobacter sp. 2JN-4 (assembly GCF_003687745.1). Lineage (NCBI taxonomy): Bacteria > Pseudomonadati > Pseudomonadota > Gammaproteobacteria > Moraxellales > Moraxellaceae > Acinetobacter > Acinetobacter sp. 2JN-4. The sequence goes on from NZ_RDNY01000008.1 coordinate 17,238, forward strand.
CCTTATAAGGCTCTAAATTTTTAATTGAACAAACCGGATCATCCTCTGCGTTTAGAATCATCAATGGGGTTTTGATATTTTCAAATACATAAATTGGGTTTATGGCTTTACAATAAGTTTGATAATCCTGATAGCCTGCCATTTCAAAATATGCTTTTTCAAATTCCTCTAAGCTTGTTGTCGCTAATACCTTTTCAAGAGAAGCAACCCGACTCCAGATATTTTGATAAGGGTAAATAAAATGTTTGAATAATTTTTTGGTCATCAATTTACTATAAAAAGGATGAACATTTTTAAAGCCAATTTCTGTGTCATAACCCGGACACATCGCGAAAGCCGCCTTAAATGGCGTATCTTCACCTTGCTCACCCAAATAACGTACCAATAATCCTGTACCCGCAGAAGATCCCACTGCATATAAATCAGAACTTGGGAATAATTGCTGAATATGATCGAGTTGTTCTTTTAAATCGCGAGTAGAACCAAATAAAGAAATTTGTGGCACTGGCATAGGTAAACCAGCATGGCCACGGCGTAGACAAAGTGCGATTCGCCAACCCGTATATTGATGTAAATCTTTGACTAACTCTCGCATGCTTTCAAGCGTACCTGTGATGGTATGCATGATCACAACAGTTGGTGTAGTGACAGGAAGATAATATCCATACCAAGCAATTGCGGTCACACCACCATCTTGCATGGTAAGTTGGTCGATACGATCATATTCCAGCTTGATTGTTTTCTTTCTAATGATATCAAAATATAAGAGATGGACATGTGTATTACTCAACCAAGGTGTTGGGCGATACTTTTGCTTTAATTGGGGTAACTTCTCCAGAACATCTTTAATTTTGCCCTTTGGGTGATAATACATTTTTGGTGGTTCGGCACCGAGTGCCAAATCAAATAGATTTAAACCTAAAACTTTCAGTTTATTTAGAGTGAATATACCCATACTTCATTCCTCCCTCTACTTAGGGTCTAAACGACTGTCGCACTAAATCTGCGACTTGTTTCCCCCAAATTGCATAAACTTCTTTACTAGGATGAAAGCCATCCCTTGCCATCGGCAGATTTAGCGCCTGAAAAGCTTCGATATCGTATGCAATAAATCTAAATTGATCTTGTGAAGTGAGCCATTGTTGTAATGTTTTATTCATTTGCTCTGCATATTTTCCGAACAACCAAGCCAGTGGCTGAGGCAGTGCTGGAAAATGCTGCATCGGTGGTACTCCTGATACAATAACCAATTTTGGCTGAAAACGCTGCTGTATTTCGGTAAATAATTGTTTTTGTTGTTTTATCCAAGACTTCGCTGAAATAAGTTTAGTCACATCATTAACACCAATCGACGTCACCACAACATCATATTGTTGTTGATCTAAACCCTGTACCGCTTGGAACACTTGTTTGGTTGTATCACCCGTTTTCGCGTGAAGTTTCCATTGCAAGGCATACTGCGTTTTTAATTCGGAGATAACCACTCCAGACAAGGCATCTTGTTGTGTTTCAACACCTACACCTGCCGCAGCGGAATCACCTAAAATTAAGATCGAAAGAGGTTGACCTTGACCAATGTACCCCTCACGATCACCACTCGGTTCAGACAAACGTGGCGTATTCTTACGAACTCGTGTTCCTTGTACAATCAGCACAGGTAACAAAGCAATCGTTGAAAGTTTTAGCCACATTTTAATGATCTCGACGCACTTAGGCTATTTAGGATTGAGCAGTCTGGTACTGTGCCAATCGAGCGCCCATTTGTTCTGCCAACGCTGCTAAACCACTCATTGGACGAATCATCACCTCGAAATCAGTAATTTTACCTTGTTCATCAAAACGGATCATATCAATACCTTTTAATGATTTACCGCTTACATTGGCGCTAAATTCGAGTACGACATTTTCACCATCGTCGGTATAAAACTCACGATGATACTTAAAGTCTTGAAAAACTTGGATGACATTACTCAAGATAAAGAAAACAACTTGTTTCCCTTCATAAGGCTTATGAGCGACTGGCGAGCGGAAAACCACATCATCAGAGAGCAAGTCATTTAAAATGGACAAATCACCTATTTTAATCATTTGGTGCCAAAGTTGTACCGCTTGTTTTGTTATTTCAATCGTCATTGTTATATTTCCTTTGGATTTTAATCTTTAACGGAATTGACATTTCCTCCTAAGAGAAAATGTCCATAAAATTTATTTATAGCACCGCAGCCAATTCAGCACCTTGACGAATCGCACGTTTCGCATCTAATTCACCTGCTTCTTTCGCGCCACCAATCAGATGAACATTCTTACCATCTACTTTAAGCTGATCAAACATTGCTGTATAAGACTCTTGACCCGCACAGATCACAACATTGTCGACTTCAAGAACTGTGCTGAGACCATTCAAAGTAATATGTAGACCCTGATCATCAACTTTATCGTAGCTAGCACCCGCAATCATTTTTACATCACGATGTTTTAAGCCTGTACGGTGAATCCATCCCGTGGTTTTACCTAAACTAGAACCAACAGCAGCACTCTTACGTTGTAATAAGTAAATTTCGCGCTCAGACTTTTCGATTTCAGGTTGTTTTAAACCGCCAACATGCTCATAAGTGGTATCAATGCCCCATTCTGCATAGAATTTTTCAGGATTTAAGCTTCCACTTTCACCTTCATGGGTTAAATACTCTGCTGTATCAAAGCCAATACCACCGGCACCAATGATCGCGACACGTTTACCCACAGGCATACGCTCTCTTAAAACTTGGAGATAACTTAATACTTTTGGATGATCAATCCCTTCGATCTGTAATTGACGTGGCGTAACACCTGTTGCTATCACGATATCATCGTAATCTGCTTGGCTTAGCTCTTCATAGGTCACGGTATGATTCAGGACTAATTCAATATTAGGTTGTAATTCAATTTGACGCTTGAAGTAACGCAAGGTTTCATAGAACTCTTCTTTACCCGGAATGGTTTTGGCAATATTGAACTGACCACCAATTTGATTACTTGCATCAAACACTTTTACCTTATGACCACGACTTGCAGCATATACCGCAAAACTTAAACCTGCTGGCCCTGCGCCAATGACTGCAATATTTTTGGTCGCATTGGTTTCTTTGAAAATTAACTCAGTTTCATAACATGCACGTGGGTTAACTAAGCATGTTGCAATACTCATTGAGAAAATATGATCTAAACATGCTTGGTTACAACCAATACAGGTATTAATTTCATCACTACGACCTTCACTTGCTTTTAATACAAACTCAGCATCTGCAAGCATCGGACGCGCCATGGACACCATATCTGCATGACCAGAAGCTAACACGTACTCCGCCATTTCTGGTGTATTGATACGGTTAGAGGTAATCAATGGAATCGATACTGTACCTTTTAACTTTTCAGTCACCCATGTAAATGCAGCGCGAGGTACTTTGGTTGCAATCGTTGGGATACGTGCTTCATGCCAGCCAATACCCGTATTGATAATCGTTGCACCTGCTTTTTCGATTTCTTTGGCGAGTTGTACCACTTCTTCTAGCGTTGAACCACCTTCAACTAAATCAAGCATGGATAAACGATAGATAATAATGAAATTCTCACCAACTGAAGCTCGAGTACGTTTTACGATTTCGATTGGAAAACGAATACGATTTTCATAACTTCCGCCCCACTCATCATCACGATGATTGGTACGAGCTGCAATAAACTCATTAATGAGGTAACCCTCAGACCCCATGATCTCAACACCATCATAACCCGCATATTGGGCTAGCTTGGCGCAGTTGGCAAAGTCATCAATGGTTTGCTGTACTTCAGCAGAAGACAATGCTTTTGGTTTAATTGGATTGATTGGTGCTTGAATGGCAGATGGTGCAACATTATCAGCTTGATACGAATAACGCCCTGTATGCAAAATTTGCATCGCAATTTTACCACCAGCGTCATGTACAGCTTGGGTAATCACTTTATGCTTTTCAGCTTCTTCACGTGTATCTAATTTAGTGCCATGCGCAAATACCACGCCATCATCGTTTGGAGAAACACCACCAGTAACAATTAATCCAACATCACCCTTCGCACGTTCAGCATAAAACGCTGCCATACGTTCATAACCTTGCGGTGCTTCTTCAAGACCAATATGCATAGAACCCATCAGTACACGGTTTTTCAATGTAGTGAAGCCTAAATCAAGTGGTGCTAATAAATGCGGATAAGCTGACATGTGTTCTCCTTTGGCTAGCAATCTGCTTGCTAATGCAACTTGTTGCACAAACTTATAAACAAGATTTGATTTTTATGCAACATTTTGCATAATCTAAAGAGTCACTTTTTATTTCTTGGATGGTTATGTCACTTGCCCATGTTTTATTGACCAGCTTATTAGAAAAACCGAGCACAGGTTTTGAATTAGCTCGTCGTTTTGATCGCTCCATGGGCTTTTTTTGGAATGCCACTCATCAGCAAATTTATCGTGAACTCAATGGTATGCTGAAAAAAGAATGGATCTCTACCATAGAAGAGCAAACAGCCAATAGTCGAAAAAAAACCTATCAAATCGAACAGCTCGGAAGAATACAACTCGCTGCATGGATTGAACAGCAAAGCGAACCAGCTCAACTACGTGATGACCTCATGGTTAGATTAAGAGCTGAAGCACAGCTAGGTGGCAATAAAATTTTGCCCGAATTAGAACGACATTTAATACTACATAAGGAAAAATTAAGTCTGTATCAAGCAATCCATGATAAAGATTTTAAAAATACTGAACCGACCAATCGCGTTTTGTTCATCCATAAAATGATTCTTGAACTTGGTATCATTAAAGAAAACGAATGGATAAAATGGTTAGAACAGATGATTCCTCAACTTAAGAAGTTTGATGAACTAGACAAAGGAGAAAAATAATGCCGTTTTATACCATGCCCGATCAACAAAAATTATTTGTACGACGTGTGGGTGAAGGTGAACCTGTACTTGTTTTATCCGGGCTGGGTATGCAAAGCTGGCAATGGCTTCCTTTTTTATTTGCAAACCGTAAGCAATATGAATTTATTATTCCGGATTGGCGTGGCTTTGGTGGTTCAAAACACTGCGCAATTCCTGAGACTGATGCAATTTCTAGTCATTGGAATGATATTGATCATCTGATTAAACAATTAAAATTAGATCAGTTTATCTTGATGAGCTACTCCATGGGCGCAACCACAGCGATGCATGGCATGAAACATGGTGGTTTGGCAGGAAAACTCAAAGCCTATCTTCATATTGACCAAACTCCTAAGATTTCAGTAGACGACTCTTGGCATTACGGCTTGTTTGGACAAAAGCATGCTCAATTCAAAAATCTACTTCTCGATATTCAAACACTTTTATTAGATTATAAGCATGCACAAAAGCTTGAAGACCTACCAAGTGATATCCGTTATAAGCTAGTAAGTTTATGGGCCGCTTTTATTGAACTACAAAGTAGCAATACCTATAGCCCTAAAATCGTTAAACTCGCACTAAATCGCCCCTTCCTACAAAAATATTTACTGCCGATTCAACGTTTAGATTATTTGCTTTGGTATGTTGAAAATTATTTAAATCACAATGAAGACTATAGAGAAGCGCTTCGCCAAGTGAACTGCCCAACCACGTTCTTTATCGGTCGTGAATCTAGCCTTTACCCTGAAACGGGTCAGACACTGATTGCAAAAAGCCTAACAAATGCTAAAACTGTTTATTTCGAACGCTCTGGACATACACCATTGATTACAGAACCCAGAAAGTTTAGCCAAGAGATTGGTCGTTTTCTTAGCGCACAGTCCATATAAGCGGTTTAACGGAATTGAATAAAAAAGCCAATCTGATCTAGATTGGCTTTTTTAAGGAAGATTATTTCTTATGTCTCATTTGTTCAACAATATCTAACAAAACTTGTTCCGTTTTATCCCAACCTAAACAACCATCTGTTACTGATTGACCATAAGTCATATCACAAGAAATCTTCTGATTCCCATCAACCAAATGGCTTTCAAGCATAACACCACGTACGTTTGATTCAGCTCGCTCAACAATAATTTGCTGCAAAACCTGTGGTTGTAACAAAGGATCTTTACCACTATTACCATGACTGCAATCAATCACCAATGCAGGTAAATGCTTATGTTTAAAATGCATCGCCTGAATCGCTGCCAAATCATAGTTTGTCCCTTGATTTGAACCACGTAAAATCAAATGTGGCAATGGATTACCTTCACTATGCAAAATTGCAGGTAAACCTTGTTGTGTCATCCCTAAAAATTGATGACCATGTACCGCAGATTGGATTGCATCTAACGCAATTTGAATCGAACCATCGGTACCATTCTTGAAGCCAATACTGTATGACATATGACTGGCAATCTCACGGTGAATTTGAGATTCGCTGGTACGGGCGCCAATTGCCCCCCAAGCGAGTAAATCATCAAAATAACCAGTTGCCATTGGACTAAGGATTTCACTCGCGATTGGTAAACCTTTCTCAATCAACTGTAAATAAAGCGCGCGTGATTTTTCTAAACCAAGTTGTAAATCCGATGATCCATCTAAGTTTGGATCATACAAAAAACCTTTCCAACCCACTGTTGTCCGTGGTTTTTCAATATATGCGCGCATCACAAGAAATATCTGATCTTTTACTTGTTCTTGTAGTTGCTGTAGACGATCAGCATATTCTAGAACGGCGATAGGATCATGAATCGAACAAGGACCTGTAATCACCATTAAACGGTGATCTTGTCCTGATAAAATATTCTGAATCGTTTGACGATGTTTTGAAATTTGCTGCGCTAAAGTAGCAGACAAGGGATACTGCGCTTTAAGTTGCGAAGGTAAGCTGAGCATTGTTTCTTTTGTATGACTTTTTGATTGTGTTAAAGCAGTATTTAAAGCGTTCATTGGCAATTCCTTTGGACTGTCGCACAGTCCGAATATTTATTTGAGCAAGTGTGATCTAAGCGATGTCGATTTCTTTGCAAAGTAAAACCAAGAAGTCTTGCTAAAATATGAAACGTTAAATATGTACATGCTATTTCTCCTAAAGTGATGAATGTTAAAGCATAAAAAAACCTGATCGGGGTTGCCGATCAGGTGTTAACTGGTTGGGCAACCTTTTGTTGCCCGAAACGCTTCAGGCAACTAAATATATTGCCAAAAATAAAAATAAGCGTTGGTATTTACAGTATGCTTTAACATCATTATTTCAAATATCTAAAAAACTGTTTCTCCTTACTAAACTACGCACTATTGGAGCATTTGACAAGTTTTTTTTCTCCTTTTTTAAACAGAGCTTAAAAGAGTGAAATTTGACCTTTAACCCATCCATCAATAGAATAGTGTAAAAATAAACCCATTTGAGATCACGCCGATGAAGTAAGTTCTATTTTTATCATCAAAGTTCATTTTCTTTTTTGATGTGCAAAATAGACTTATCTATCCCTTAGTGATTTGTATTTTAAAAATTCTCTATCTCATTCTATTTTGCATATCCTGTTTATGAGGTTCTTATGACTCAACAGGCATGTATCATTACCAATCTAACCCTAGAACTATCTCAGCTTAAGCTCTTTGAAAGCCTATCCTTTCAACTCCCCTTAAAACAATTTTCTGGAATGATTGGTCGTAATGGCCAAGGTAAATCGGTATTAATGTCTATTCTGCATAGACAAGCAGCCAGCAACTTATCCTATTCAGGTCAAATTACGTGGCAATGCCCACATCAATATTTGGCGCAACTTCAGCGTGTGCAAGCACAGACCATTGCACACGCCTTAGAGATTGAAAATTTATATTCAAGTTTTCAGCGTATTCAACAAGGTAGCGCTTCATTTGCAGACTATGAACAAGTTGAAAATCTGTGGCATTTGCCTATGCAATGGCAGCAGCTCTTAGAAAGCGCTGGCTTACCCACAGATCTCAGCACACCTATTCAACATTTAAGTGAAGGTCAAAAAACCAAACTTGCACTTTGTCGCTTATTTCTACTTAAAGATCATTATCTACTACTTGATGAACCCAGCAATCATTTAGATAGTCAAGGTCGTCAATGGCTAATCCACCAAATGGCTCAACATACTCCAGGTGGACTCATCATCAGCCATGATCGGCAGCTATTGGCTCATGTACAAAGTATTTTCGCATTAAATCAATTTGGTTTAAATTATTATGGTGGGAATTATGCACTTTATCAGCAACAGCATAACCTCCAAGTCAAAGCCTTGTCACAAGCTGTTCAGCAAGAAAAAAGAGAATTGAAGCATCTTAAGGAACAGCAACACCTCAGCCAAATCAAAGCACAAAAACGCAAAAAAACTGGTGAAAAGTTAAGGTCGTCTGGTTCGCAAGCTCCAATCTTATTGGACGCAAAAAAAGAGCAAGCCGAGCAATCACTCTCTCATCTACGTAAGCAACAGAGCAAACAATTAGCCGATGCAAAAGACGAGTTGCTACATAAGCAAACTCAATTGGAACATTTGAAACCGCAATCTTTTGAATTTACCCCAATCTCTGGAAAATCATCAGTGGAAATCTTACGCTGTCATCAGCTTAAATTGGCTTTTGCGAATACCACTCCTCTTAATCTCGCAATCTCTGCTAGAGAGAAATTGCATTTGAAAGGTATAAATGGCATTGGTAAATCAACTTTACTAAAGACCATCCACGGTCTAATTCCTCCAGCTTCGGGAGAGATTTATTGCAAAGTAAGTTCTATTTATCTGGATCAGAATCTTTCATTACTTGACGAAAGTATATCGGGCGTTGGTTATTTATGTGGACTTGATTCAAATTTAACCGAGCAACAAGCGCGAACCTTGCTGGGAAATTTACAAATCCGTAGAGATAAAGCACTTGCTCCTTTAGCAACTTTAAGTGGTGGCGAACGCTTAAAAGTAGCGTTGCTTGCGTTGAAACAACAAACTGTAGAACTATTACTTTTGGATGAACCAGAAAATCATCTCGACATCGAATCACGCGAATTACTTGCTCTGGCAATTCGCTCTTTTAATGGTGCTGTGATACTGGTATCCCATGATGAATCTTTCGTAGAAGAATGCGGAATTTCAGAAGCTCACATATTAAGATAGTATTCTTTCTTATATTTAAAAAAATAAGCGTGACAACATTATTGTTGTTATGCTTAAGTGCTTAACGCACCAATCCTTGCGGTTGTAAGATAATCAAACTTGCACCGCAGAGCACAATGATCCCACCCAAAACATCCCAACGAGTTAACATCACTTGATCAACGTAACGTAGCCACATCAACGCAGTGAAAATATAAACACCACCATAAGCTGCATAAATACGACCTGATGCAGCTGGATGCAATGTGAGTAGCCACACAAATACCGCTAAACTCAATGCTGTGGGTATCCATAACCAATGCGATTTTCCTTGATTCAAAATCAAATAAGGAAAATAACAACCAAGTATTTCAGCAATTGCAGTTAATAAAAATAACCCGAATACACTTAGTATTCGGGTTATAGAAAAAGAGAGTTCAAACATTAAGCGGGTTCAGCACTCGGATTGATATGGTCTTCAAATACTTCCAATTTCAAACCAACGTCTTTGCCATCTTCATGTTTGACAGAAACAGCAACATTACCGCCATGTTCAGCTAACTCACCAAATAAAATCATCTCAGCAAGTGGTTTTTTCAAATGCTCTTGAATCAAACGTTGCATTGGACGAGCACCCATGAGGCGATCATAACCATTGGTCGATAACCAGTCACGTGCACTTTGATCAACTTCAAGCACCACTTGTTTTTCATCTAGCTGCGCTTGGAGTTCTGTTAAGAACTTATCAACCACAGATTCAATGACTGTTGTTGGTAATGATTTAAATTGAATCACACCATCCAAACGGTTACGGAATTCAGGTGAGAATGCACGTTTCATCGCATCTTGGTTATCAGCACTGTGATCTTGTTCTGTAAAACCAATACTTGCACGAGAAATACTTTCCGCACCCACGTTGGTTGTTAATACGATAATCACATTTCTGAAATCAGATTTTCGACCATTATTATCGGTTAGAGCCCCATGGTCCATAACTTGTAATAATAAATTGAATACATCTGGATGTGCTTTTTCAATTTCATCAAGTAACAAGACACAGTGTGGATTTTTATGAATCGCATCGGTCAACAAACCGCCTTGATCATAACCAACATAACCTGGAGGTGCACCAATCAAGCGTGAAACTGCATGGCGTTCCATATATTCAGACATATCGAAGCGGACAAACTCCACACCTAACAGTTTTGCCAATTGTTTAGTAACTTCTGTTTTACCAACACCTGTAGGCCCAGCAAATACAAAGCTACCAACTGGCTTATCTGGTGCTTTTAAGCCTGCACGAGAAAGCTTAATTGCTGACGATAATGCCGTAATTGCTTCATCTTGACCAAAGACCACACGTTTTAAATCGCGCTCAAGATTTTCCAACACAGTCTTGTCATCTTTCGAGACTGTTTTAGGTGGAATACGCGCAATCTTAGACACGATATCCTCAATGTTTTCGACAGAAATCAGTGAGCCATCTACTTCCGCTTTTAGGCGACGTCCCGCACCTGCTTCATCGATAACATCAATGGCCTTATCAGGTAAAAAACGGTCATTGATGAATTTTGCAGAAAGCTCTACAGCAGCTACAAGCGCTTTGTCGTCGTATTCAACGTGATGAAAATCTTCAAATTTGCTTTTTAAACCGCGTAATATCTCGATCGTTTCACCAATGCTAGGCTCACTTACGTCAACCTTTTGGAAACGGCGTGATAATGCATGGTCCTTTTCAAATACTTGACGATATTCTTGGAAAGTTGTCGAACCAATACAACGTAAACTTCCATTTGCCAAAGCAGGTTTAATTAGATTCGATGCATCCATTGTGCTGCCCATACTTGAACCAGCACCAATAATCATATGGATTTCATCAATAAATAGGATCGCATTTGGATTCTTTTTTAACGCGTTTAACAATTGTTTTAAACGCTTCTCAAAGTCACCGCGATATTTTGTTCCCGCAACCAATGCGCCAATATCAAGGCTATACACCTCAGCATTCGCTAATGGTTTAGGTGCTTTTCCATTTACAATCAACCATGCCAAACCTTCGGCAATCGAAGTTTTCCCAACACCAGGATCTCCCACTAAAAGTGGGTTATTTTTACGACGACGGCATAAGATTTGTGCCGCACGTTCAATTTCTTTCTCACGACCAATTAAAGGATCAGTTTTACCCTTTTGCGCTTCAGCATTGAGATTTAGCGTATATTGCTCTAAAGGTCCTGCATTTGCAGAAGCAGCACTTTCTCCATCAATATCTTCAACTTCCTCTTCAACTTGAATCTCTTCTTTACGTGTTCCATGAGATAAGTACTGAGTTAAAGTTAAACGATTAATTTGATGGCGTTTCAATAAATAAACAGCGAAAGAATCTCTTTCAGAATACATAGCAACTAATACGTCTGCCCCTTCAACGGTACGATCTCCACCGCTTGATTGAACATGAAAAATTGCTCGTTGCAAAATTCGGTCAAAACTTTCCGTTGGGTGTGGGGCTTGTTCGCTATTATCACCAAGCTTTGGGGTGTGTTGCTCTACATATTCCTCTAATTCTTTACGTAAAGTAACGATATCAGCACCACATGCTTTTAGTGCGTTTACAGCTGAATCATTATCAAGCAAAGCGAGCAATAGATGTTCAACTGTTAGAAACTCATGCCTCTTTTGACGAGCCATGCTTACAGCCAAACGTAACGATACTTCTAATTGACGACTGAGCATGTAACCCCCTTATATTTTGGGCCTCATCAAGAAAAGACGTATCTTTAACTGAAAAAGCCAATTATGGACTAATCCGCTTGAGTATCTGCAATCGTTATCTAACGTACGTTTACAAGCCTCTTTGCTTCATAGTCTACTGTTAGCATTAGTTGAGTGTATTGGTCAAGATTCAAAACAAAGTATTGTTGTAAAAATTTAATTACAAAGAGAATATGAACCATTCAATTGTTTAAAAAACAGACATACTTGTTGTTTAACCGTTACTTTCCTTCATCATCCATTCAAATTTTACTTGAACGTTTGATTATATTTTTTACTCGAGGTTAAATTTGCTACGTTCGCAACTTGAGCATATATGGCGCAAGGTCTTCTTACGAATCTTTAAACGCTTCTCAGGACAAAGCCTTAAAGCAATGCTTTAAGTTTGTTTTATCCGCCACTCGGGCATAGCGTTGCTTTGTTTAACCCGCCACTCGAGCTTAGCTCTCGTCTTGCGCTCGGACAAAGCGTTGCTTTGTTTTATCCTCGCTCAGGTTCGATCTGACAAAGCAATGGATGCCCTTGTGCACGCGCATAATTGTTAACTTGATTTGCTTTAGTTTCAGCAATATCTCGAGGATAAATACCTGCAGTGCCTTTGCCTTCATAATGGACTGTTAGCATCACTTGACTCGCTTGATCCAAGTCCATAGAGAAATAACTTTGTAGTACATCAATCACAAAATCCATTGGCGTGTAATCATCGTTTAATAAAACAACTGCATACAATGGTGGTCGCTGCACTGCTGGTGGAGCTGTTTGCACAACCAGCTCACCATCATGATCCTCTTGCGAATCACTTAAACGAGGATTTAAGTGCCAGTCAACATAACCCGATTGATGAAAAGAGTTTTTCACTTCACTTAAATTCATTTGACGTCGATATCTTCGCATATTCGGTTCTTAATCTATAAATTTACTGAGCATTTGCTTCAGCTTGAGGGATTTCTGACACAAAAGCAGAATTTAAATCAACGGGTTGACCACGTTGCCAGCTAAAACGCTTAATCACAGGTGTGCCACTACCCGATAAACGCACTTCAATAAATTGTGGCGTAAATCCTTTTGGCATGGTCCAACGTCCAGTTAAACGCTCAAAATCATCAAAATTAAAGCTTTTATCTTCTAGTGGTACATCCAAAATCTCAGTATTTCGAATTAGACGCAATTCAACAGATCCTGCTGCACGGCGTTTATTCGGGCTCACTTGAACAAGATCAATTTGATACTCAAACGCATTTTCAGGTAAAGACTTGATCGCCAAACTCTGAATCGTCAAACTCACGCCACCGCGCTGTCTCAAAATATCTCGATAAATGGCATTCATGCCCTCAAACTGAATCTTATCAGCATTGGCTTGATTGACCGCTTTGAATAGATCATCAGCATTACCAACAGCCATGTCCCGCTCTTGAACAGCAGCATTCAAACTTTTGTTAATAGAGTCTAATGCTGTCTTCTGTTTTTGAACAACATCTACTAGCTGCTCAGCATCGGCATCATAACCAACAACAGTTAATCCTTGACGGTGCCCAACTGTATAACCAATCATAAAACTACTACCAATAAGAATGGTTGCAGCTATAAGTAAAGGTAAATTCGTTTTTAAGAATTTGTTTTTCTCAACCGAACTTTCTGGTGAAGTCGTTGGTTCAACGTTATCCATCATTATCTCTATCGTTACGATCTACATCAAAGCACACATTTAAATCCAATTTTAAATGTGTGTGAAGTAGAAAAGCGTTTTTTATGGTAATAAACCAATACCTTCCAAACCTGCAGCCTCATCAAAATCAAACATTAAGTTCATATTTTGAACTGCTTGACCCGCTGCTCCTTTCACCAAGTTATCCTGTGCAACAAGCACAATTAACTTATTGGGTTGAGGCTGATGTATCGCGATACGTAATTCATTTGCACCGCGGACACTACGTGTTTCAGGGGAACTATTGGCAGGCATCACATCTACAAAACGTTCATTTTGATAGAAGCTTTCATACAATGCTTGTATATCTGTTTGTTGACCCTGTTCAGTTAAATCAACATAAATCGTGCTTAACATACCACGAATCATTGGAACCAAATGCGGTACAAAAATCAGTTGATCAAACTGACCTTTTTGCCCTGAAATATTCTCAAGGGCTTCAACAATCTCTGGATGATGGCGATGTCCTGCAACGCCATAAGCTTTAAAGTTATCCGCATTTTCACTGTAAATCATACCAAGGCTGGCTTTACGCCCTGCACCTGACACACCTGATTTTGCATCAACAATAATACTTTGGGTATTGATCAAGCGATTCTTTAATAATGGTGCCAAACCAAGCTGAACCGTGGTTGGATAGCAGCCTGGATTCCCAATTACATTCGCTTGTTTGATTTTTTCACGATTCAATTCAGTTAAACCGTAAACTGAATCTTTGAGTACAGTTGGGCAATGATGTTGCATGCCATACCACTTCTCGAATTGGGCTAAATTCTGTAAACGAAAATCTGCCGCTAGATCTATTACTTTCGTACCAGCAGCAACCAAATTCTCAGCATGTTGCATCGCAACACCATGCGGCGTTGCAAAAAAAACAACATCACACTGTTTAAGCTGATCCAAATCGAGATCAGAAAACTTAAGCTCAGTATGTCCTCGTAAACTTGGGAACATATCTGCAACACGCTTTCCAGCTTCAGTACGCGAAGTGAGAATACTGACCTGAACTTGTGAATGTCTTAACAATAGACGTAGTAGTTCAACCCCTGTGTATCCAGTTCCACCAACAATACCAACAGAAATCACGTGTCACACCTCTAGCGTTCATTTGGACAAATAGTATGGCAGTTTGGCTTGTTTTACACAATCTTCAAGTCTCTAACTTATAAGAAAATAAAACGAGTGGTCATCATCAAATTAACATGAATCAATTGGCTTATATTTCAAAAATCAGATATATAGAAAGGGAAAAGATATTCTTTTATATTGAGCTGATTTTACCATTGGTCAAGAAAGACTATTGAATCAGTATAAGATTCGCATAGAATAAAACGATGCGGTAATAAAAATTTCATGGATGCAAAATTTTTGGAGAGCTGGAATGCCTTCTTTGATGTCAGAACAAAGATTACATCATCATATTTGCTTAGGGTTGAGTACACTTTTACTTAGTTCAGCTTTGATTGGTTGTGGTAGTGGTGAGAGTGAAGCACGTAAGAGTACTCCACCTGAAGAGATCGTAGCCCAAAAACCGAAAAACTTTAATATTAAAGTACCTGTCGAAATACGTGAAGTTGTTGTTAAAGTCTTTGATAACGTTGATGACCGATTAGTCTTAGAACAAAATTTTAGCACAACAACCGATTTATCGATCACCCTACCTGAAATCCTAAATAAAAACCGTTTATATCGAGTTGAATTAACGACTACGCCTAATTCTTTCATATACGATTTTCTGAGTGGTCAATATAAAAGAATTGATCTGACATTGCGAAGCTTAGTCAAAGTTGATGTGAGTGATTTAACTCAAACGATATTTATCAATCCCAGCAGCGAGGCAATTTATCAACGTGCCTTAGTTCGTTCAGGACAGTTGCCAAGTGATGAAAGCAACTACGCCATGACCGTCACAGCAGGACAGCTTGAACTTGCCACATCAGATGTTGAAACTGCGTTATTGAGTGCCTTCAAATATTTAAACATCACCAACGTGAATCCATCCAATATACTGCATGTATTCTCACCACAAAGTTCCAATATAAATTCTGGATTATATTTAAATACCTACCTGAGTTTTGGTTACTTACAGCAATGGGCAAATGTATATCCTGATAGTGACTTAGGGGAGTTCTCTAAAAATTTAGCCATTGATTTAAGAGATGGCTATCTAGATGCAAAAAAAATCCGTGGTGATCAAGACCCTTTGACATCTTTGGTGCTCACGACACCAGATAATATCGACCCTGCCAAGAACAACATCATCGGTATAACGAATAACCAAAAAAACACAAGAGAACAATACGCTGCTTCATTAAAGCAAGCGGTGTTGCAACTCGCAGATTCTTATCAACAAAAAATTTCCAACCCGACTCATTATGCGCGATTGCAACAGCGAAACTATTCGGGTGTTGTACCAACAGTCAATCCATCTACACCGCACAATGTTCGTGTCACTGGTGCGGGGGATTACCGTCGAGCTGTTGGTTTTTCAGATACAACCGCAACTTGCAATGGTTCAATTTACCCATGCAAACAAGGGATTACAGGGATAAATATCATTAATCATAGCTCACCTTCTATTGAATATTTGATTGGCCGCTATCAAGATAATAGTCAAGATTGCCAACTTAATATTCGTGCCGATGGATGGCTGGAACTAACCAAAAACAATCAGACATTTCGATCAAAATTGGATGGTGACAGTACAGATAATCTATTACAGGTTGATAAAGAAAATCATGAATATCTATTAAATAGTAGTTCACCAGAACCAACTAATAACAATTCACAATATCAATTTGTGCAAGTAAATATTAAAGCCAATCAAGTACTGAGCGCCAGCGCTGGTTTTGATGCTCACAAAGCACCCGATCAATTGCAAAACACACAGCTTCAATGTAATTTTAATTAGCAAAAACCCTCATCCAACAGGCAACCGAATAAATATTCATTTGCCTGCTTGATGATCTTAATTATTTAAGTAGTAACAATGTGCCAAATTTAAAATAAGCTTGGCGTATTCGTAATGGTTGATCTTCAATCCTTAACTTAGATCTTTTTATGATACCAATGCGGTAGCTGTATCTGCTTTAACTGCCTACGATGCTCTAGATAATTGTGATCGTGTTTAGCCACCTCACTCCAAAATGCAGCACTATGATCAAAATGTTTGGTATGCGCTAATTCATGTACACACACCGCTCGCACATTAGATTCAGGCATCAATACCAACGCTGCATTTAACATGATGTCATGTTTTGAACTGCAACTCCCCCAGCGTGTTTTGGGTTTTCGGACTGCACACGCTTGGTAAGGCAAGCCAATTTCTCGGCTGACTTGATTTAAATATTCAGGTAAAAATTGTTTTGCATAAGCCAATACAGCCGCTTGTAAAGCAGCTTCAGGTTGTTGGTTCCGTATAAATAATTGGTGTTGCTCCCAATCGAACTTAAAAATATAGCGCTGCTGTTGCTGAATAATATGAAAGGGTTGTGAATGGAAAAACAAATATAACGCTTCGGGAAAATCATTCCCTCGATTTAATTGTTGCTGCTGTTTTGACCAAGTGTCGACTAGCCATTGTTCTGACTGTTTCAAAAATTGTTGAATTTGGATTTTCGTACAAAATGGAGGAACAGTGAGACGTATACCCGTTGGCTCAACACGCAAGCGCAAATTTCTTGCCCTTGCATGTCGAACCACTTTAACTTCAGGTAGTAACGCTTCCAAAGAAACTGATGGCATTATTGTGCGGTACGTTCTTCGATACCATGATCAGTTGCAACGATTGCGATACTCGCTGCATTTAAGGCAAAAATACCGTTTGTTACAACGCCCGGAATGTTATTGATGGTTTTTTCTAAATCAATGGCATTTAAGATATTTAGATTAAATACATCCAAAATCACGTTTCCATTGTCAGTTACAACACCTTCACGATAAGCAGGATCACCGCCTAAAGCGACGATTTTACGAGCGACTGCTGAACGTGCCATTGGAATAACTTCGATCGGTAATGGGAAATCACGTCCCAATTGATCCACCCATTTAGAGTCATCAACAATACACACAAATTTCTTTGCAATTGAGGCAACAATCTTTTCACGCGTCAAAGCAGCACCACCACCTTTGATCATATGCATGTGACGGTCGATTTCATCTGCACCATCGACATAAGCATCTAAACCACCCACTGAGTTCATATCAACAACTTCGATACCGAGTTTTTTTAATCGCTCCGCTGTTGCATTCGAACTTGCAACCGCCGCTTCAAGTTGCAGCTCAGGCAACAAATCGATAAGGAAATTAACCGTACTTCCTGTTCCTACGCCTAAAATGCCGCCTTTGGGTAAATGTTTTAAAGCGGCTTTTGCTGCTGCTTGTTTTTTTTCATCTTGGGTTGCATATAGACTCATGACTTCACTCAACTATTTTGACATTTGCTTTAAGAAAACAGCGCAAATGTACAGGGGTTTGCTACAATGACTCCCTATTTTAAACTGTTATAGGGAAGATGAACATGCTGTCTCGTGTGGTACGACAAATTTTACAAGCAACGGTTTACGATGTTGCGATTGAAACACCGCTTGAAGCAGCTCCCCGAATTAGTCAAAAAATCAATAATAACATTCGCTTTAAACGCGAAGACTTACAACCTGTGTTCTCTTTTAAACTCCGCGGTGCGTATAACCGCATCAGCCAGCTCCCAAAAGATCAATTAGATCGCGGGGTAATCTGTGCTTCTGCTGGCAACCATGCTCAAGGCGTTGCCTTGTCGGGTAAAAAACTCGGCATTCCTGCAATTATTGTGATGCCAATTACCACGCCAGATATTAAAGTCCAAGCCGTTAGAAACTTAGGCGGTCAAGTTGTTCTACATGGTGATAGCTTTGATGTTGCCAATAAATACGCAAAACAACGTGCTGAGACTGAAGGTCTAGTTTTTATTCCACCCTATGATGATGAACTCGTCATTGCAGGACAAGGCACCATTGCCAATGAGCTACTTCGTCAATGGCGTGATGTTGAGTATGTTTTTGTTGCTGTTGGCGGTGGCGGTTTAATCGCAGGTGTTGCAGCATATCTAGGTGAAGTCGCACCTCACGTCAAAGTTATAGGCGTGGAATATGAAGAATCGGCTTGTTTAAAAGCTGCACTTGAATCCAATGAACGTGTGATTTTACCGCATGTCGGTTTATTTGCAGATGGCACGGCGGTTGCACAGATTGGTGAGTTACCATTTGAAATGGTCAAACTACGTAAATCTGACAATTCAGGTCCAATTGTTGAACCAGATGTAGTGACCGTCGATACAGATGAAATTTGTGCAGCAATTAAAGACACCTATGACGAGAACCGCAGTATTGTTGAACCTTCTGGTGCAATGGCATTGGCAGGGATCAAGAAATATGTGGCTCAACATCATTTGACGAATAAAAATATGGTGTCGATTGTTTGTGGTGCAAACATGAATTTTGATCGCCTCCGCTATATTGCCGAGCGAACCGAGTTAGGTGAGCGCAAAGAAGCCATTTATGCAGTGACGATTCCTGAGCAGAAAGGCGCATTTTTACAATTCTGTCGTGCTTTACAGGGTCGCAATATTACTGAGTTTAACTATCGTGCCAGCAATAGCGGTCTAGCTCAGGTATTTGTTGGGATTAGCTTAAAAGGTGGTGAAATCGAACGCCATGAGATTCATGAATTGCTCAAACAACAATATGAAGTTGATGATTTATCTGATGATGAGGTCGCAAAGCTACATATCCGTTATCTGATCGGTGGACATGCAAATCTCGAAAATGAACGTTTATTCCGTGTCGAATTCCCTGAACGTCCAGGTGCTCTACTCACCTTTTTAGAGCGTTTAGGCCCAACCCATAACATTACGCTATTTCACTATCGTAATCATGGCGCTGCCGAAGGACGAGTACTGGTTGGTTTACAAGCCACTGATGCGAAGCAAAATCCGGATGGGCTGATTGAAACCTTAGAACAGATTACTTATCCATATGCGGAGATTACCAATAACATTGGATATCAACGTTTCTTGAAATAGAACAACTCGACAAAAAAGGATTGAACTCTATATTACGGAGCTCAATCCTTTTTTTGCCTCCCAAAATACCGATAATTTTATATTTCTAAAAAAAATTACACACACCCTTCTTAATTCTCAATAAAATGAATAAAAATATTTTCTGATCATTGGTTTAGGGGTAAGCATGGCACAGTTTGCAATTATTGGCTTAGGTAGTTTTGGTGCAACAGTTGCCTTAGAGCTGACTAAACTGAATCATGATGTTATTGGTATCGACACCCAAAAGCGGAATGTCGAGAATCTTGCAAATAAAATCACGCATGCCGTTATTGCAGATGCAACTGACGAGCATGTTCTTGATGAACTAAACGTACAAAATTGTGATGCTGTTGTGGTCGCGATTGGTGAGGATATTGAAGCCAGTATCCTTTGTGTGCTGAGCTTAAAGAATTTAGGAATCGATAAAATTTGGGTGAAAGCAAAGACCAAAGCACATCATACGATTCTTTCCCACCTGAATATCAATAAAATCATTCATCCTGAAGAAGATATGGGGGTTCGTGTAGCACAGGCGCTTAATTACCCAATGGTAAGCCGCTATATGGCATTAGATGATGATCACTTTATTATTAAAGTGCCGATTATAGATAAATTACATGGCATTAACTTATCAGGACTGATGAAGCTCGCGCCTCATGTAAAACTTTTATTGGTCAAACGTAATCATGAAATTTTTTACGAAACAGATTGTAATTTCACTTTGTATAGAGGCGATGTACTCATCCTTGAGGGATTATTGCCAAACCTAAAAAAACTGTCTGAGTGCTTCCAATAAAATGACAATCAATACAAAGGCACAAAAGATTTTTAATCTGAGTCCTCCATCCTTACTTGCGATTGGTTTCTTAAGTTTTATCTTGATTGGGACGATGTTATTAAAACTTCCTTTTGCGCATACGGGACAAGTTTCTTGGATGGATGCGTTATTCACAGCAACTTCTGCAGTGACCATTACAGGATTGTCTGTTGTCAATATTAGTGAAGCCTATACCCATTTTGGACAATTGATTATTTTGCTGATGATCCAATCTGGTGGGCTTGGGTTTATGACTTTTGCGATCTTGGCGGCACTCAGTTTGTCTCCCAAAGTCGGATTGCGACAACAAATGATGGCGCAAGAAAGTCTTGGTCAAACCAGCTTATCTAAAGTTACGTTTATCGCGAAAGGCGTTGTTGCCTACACGCTTTTCTTTGAATTGATTGGCGCGATATTATTGGCTACAACGTTCATTCCACTTTATGGCATTCCCAAAGGTATTTATTACTCTATTTTTTATAGTATATCAGCCTTTAACAATGCTGGCTTTTCTTTATTCGATAACGGTCTGACCAACTTTTACGGCAACTATTTCATTTGTATCACCATCAGCATCCTCTATATTTTAGGAGGGATTGGCTTTTTGGTATTGATGGACATTAAACAGAATAAAAAATGGCGCAAGCTCAGTCCAAACAGTAAATTGGTAATCAGTACAATCGTCATTATCAATATTATTGCTTTTATCGCCATTTGGTTACTTGAAGCACGTAACCCTATGACTTTGGGCAATATGAGCTTGGGAGAGCAAGCGGTCAACTCATGGTTTCAAGCCACTGTCCCACGTTCTTCAGGCTTTAATACACTTGATACAGGCTCGATGAATAACAGCACAACGCTATTGACCATGTTATTGATGTTTATTGGTGGTGGTTCACTCAGTACTGCCGGTGGTATCAAAGTTGGAACGTTTGTAATCTTGGTTTTATGTGTTGTCGCTTTCCTGAGGCGGAATGACGAGATTCGCATCTTTAATCACGCAATTTCGCATGAAAGTACTTATAAGGCACTGGCTGTAGCATCCATTACAGGCATGTTAATTTTTATAGGTGGCTTCATTATACTCATCTTAGAACCTGAGTTAGATGTTCTAGATCTGATGTTTGAGGTGTTGTCTGCGGCTTGTACTGTAGGACTTTCCAGAGGCGTGACGGGCGAACTACATGACGGTAGTCTATTAATGCTGTGCTTGCTCATGTTTACTGGGCGGCTTGGTCCGCTGACTTTGGCCTATTTAATTGCAACACCGAAAAAGAGCCGTTTAAAACACCCTCCAGCCAACATTCAAATTGGATAATAAAAAAGCAGATGAAATCATCTGCTTTTTTATGGACTCAAATTAGCTTAATACAAGTTCATCAAGGATACGCCTAAACCCACATAGGTCGCACGGTGATTATAATCAATCAAGCTCTCACCATAACCATCAAAAATCTGAAAATGTCCACGCAGCTTATCTTTGATCGGAAATGCCCAGTCAAACTGCACAGCGCCATTGGAACGATCACCACCTTTCAGTGAATGACGTAACATCAAAGAAAAATCATTTTGCTTATGTCGATAAAAAGCAGTTAAATCACCACGCCCGATGTAATCCTTAATATCTGGATTATTATCATCTTTAGCATCTTCTTCGACACGGTACCAAGGGCGCAACATCAATGCGAAATTATCTTTTTCAAATCCGAAATTAAAAATCACACGATTCCAACTACGAGATAATGGATCAGAACGACCATTTGATTGATGATTTAAAGTCACACCAAGTAAACGTGCGTTTAAACCCAACACATTGTAATTGGTTCTAAACATGAGGCTGGCTTCAGGCTCATAATTAGTCTCACGGAAAGGCCTAGACTCCTCTGAGTTATAAACCTGCCAACGTGAAGACTGGGTATATCCCACCCAAAGATCGCCATTGTTACCAAAAATATTTTCCCAAGCTTTGGTCTTTAATGAGATTTGAAACTTCGCCTCTGCTGACGTTAAGTCCTGTTTCTCTTCCACCGTGTTTTGCGGATTTGGGCTATTCGGAAACTCATTTTTATTGCTGGTCCAAAAAACTGGCAGTAAATAGACCGGTTGATAGGCCCGAATATTCCAGACACCTAATTTACTTTCTTCAGAAAGTTCCCAACGACGATCTAATAAAGAAACATTCGGGTCAAACTTTGGCGCAGCACCTAAGATATGCAAGTCACTCACCTTTTGAACCACTTTATCTCTAAATGACTCAGGTTGACTGGCTTCACTCGCACGTTCAACAACCACTGGACTTGCTGCAAGAACAGGCTCAACGACTGGTGTTTCTGGCTGAATAATCGTTGGCGCTTTAAACAAACGATCATAACAAGCGAGTCGATCCGCATTTGAAGCCAACGCCACACACGCCTCAGCTGTGGCTGGGCTTATTGGAGCAAACTCTTGCGCGTTTGCGAACGAAGCGGTCAAAGAACCAAGTATTACAAATATACTTGGCTCAAAATAGCCACGCTCAAAAGATTTGAACGCCATACATATCTCCAGTCTTTATTTTTTAATTAACCTGTTGAATCTCAAAGCCAAGTTTCTGCAGTTCATCACGCTTAGCAAAAGGTGCTACTACTGCTTTTACTGGTTTCTGCTCAAGCAAATATTGTTTCGCTACACGTTGTAAATCTTCGAGAGTTACATTGAGTAAACGCTCACGCAACAATTTACGGAATGTAGGTGTTCGAGCATGTAATAATGAATAGCAAGCGGTAATCGCTTCGCCAGCAGGTGAACCAGGTTTATCCATACTCGAAACCAATCCCAAAATCGCTTCTTCGAGTTGGTATGCTTGCTGTTCAGTATTGAATAACCATTGTACGCTTGCTTCAAAATCATTAAAAGTTTCAGCTAAACGTGGATCACGATAGCTGAAGAAACGGAATGAACAAGCATTGCCATCGTAACTCGCCCCACCACCGTATGCCCCACCTTTTTCACGGATTGCACTATGCAAGAACCCATTACGTAGGTACGCTGCCAAGACCATTAATGGTGCTGCATCAGAGTGTGCCACATCTACGGCTTGATAAGCAGATGCACAAAACTGAACATTGGTTTGAATCAACCATGCTTCATCTGTATTGGTATTCACCTGTTCAACTTGGGTTAAAGTTACAGGGGTCTGATCAACTTCTAATTTATCCCAAACATTTTGGATTTCTTCAACTAAACGATCAGACTGATGTTCTTCACACACCAATAAGAACTGCTTAGGCGCTTGTAAAAGTTGGCGATGAATGGCTTTTAATTCTTCAATCAATGCTTGATAAGCCGTGTCATCTTGATCAATTTTAGTCACTAAATCACTGAGCCAATTTAACGCACCTAGGCCTGTATTATGATAATCACGACGTGCCAAAGCACTCATTTGACGTGAAGCAGCTTGCATTGCATAACTGTGACCAGAACCAGACAAACGTGATTGCCAACGAGTTTTGCGTTGCTGCAATAACTCAATGATACGATCTTTCTCATCGAAACGTAGTTTTTCAAAAGCTAACTTTAATAGCTGGATCGTATCTAATTTTTGTGTGAGTGATTTGGTGGTTAAAGTTAACCAAGCACTGATGCGATCTTTATCATCAACCTTACTGCGCAATGATGCGCCCATGCCTAAGCCGCCACTCACCGCAGTTTGGATTTGTTGAAACTCGAGATAATCGTATTCGCCAGCACCAACTTCACCCATCAAAATAGAGAGTAAGTTGAAATAAGGTGACTGTACGATTTCATCAGGCACTTGAATTAATACCTGTTGATAATAAATCCCGTTCGTCCCCGCATGATATAGATTCAATGGCATATCTGAACGATTAATGATAATTTCACGCAATTGGCCCTGCACGATCTGTAAATCAGCGGGCACATCTTCCAGACCAACTTTTGGCAGCAATTCTAAATTATCAGGCGTATCTTGGCGTTTTTTCAGCGCTTCAGTTTTCTCTTGAATTTCAATTTTCTGAGCATCAGTAAGATTTGCAGTGATTTCAGCTAAACGTGCTTGTTCAGCCTCTTGCTCTTTTACAGATTTAGTTGCATCAGGCACCAATGTCATTTGGACACGATGAGGATTATCTAACAAATGTGTTTGAATCAAGTTGGATAAGCACATTGGGTCTTTCAACTCTTCTTTGACTTGTTCAATCGCTGCATCCACATCCCAAACATGAATTGGATCCGTGTGATGAATCGCACAACCCAAACCATTCAAGATCAAACTTAAGCCATAAGGTGTACCATCACCATTGATTTCACGTTGATGCAATTCAATTTGATGAAGAATAGCATCAACCAAATCTGTATCTATCGGTTTAGATGCAACATCTTTTAGAATATCTAATACGCCATTTTTAAAGGTATCAGCATGTTCAGCATTTGAACCTTGAATGCCGCAATAAAAGGTCATTTCAAAATTACTATCATCTACACCCATGATTGGGCCAGTTGATTGAGCATAACCACAGGTTTCTAAGTAATGACGTAATGGAGAAGCTGAGTTTTCTAATAAAATCCCTTCAACCAAACGCATCCCTAAACGGAGTTTGATATCACTGGTTTCAGGCAACAACCATGACATAACATGATAGGTTTTATCTTTTAAATCTTCACTATCGACCGCATAGCTTTCAGTCACTTCAACTGGCGCTGCTAAACGTTGCTCAGGTGTTGAATATAGGGTCGTACCCTGAGAAAACTTATGCAGTGCTAATTTTTCAAACTGCTCTTGTAGGTCATAAGCACTTTGATTGCCAAAAGTCATAAATACGGCATTGCTCGGATGATAATGCGTTTTATAGAAATCAACGAGCTGCTCGTAACTTAAATCTGGAATGTCTTTCGGATCACCACCAGAGTTGTAGTGATAAGTGGTCTTTGGAAATAAATGATGTGCCAGTTGATGATAAAGCTGATCTGTAGGAGAACTCATTGCCCCTTTCATTTCATTGAAGACCACGCCTTTATAAACAGCTTGATCATTTTCAAGCTCTATACGAATACCTTCTTGAGCAAAGTCTAAAGGATTTAAATTCGCGGCAAATGCAGCATCCAAATACACTGACAATAAGTTTTGAAAGTCTTTTTTATTCTGAGTCGCAAATGGATATGCAGTCCAATCTGCGGCAGTAAACGCATTCATAAAGGTATTGAGTGAACGGCGAATCATTAAAAAGAATGGGTCACGTACAGGAAACTTTTCAGAGCCACACAAAGCAGTATGCTCTAAGATATGTGCCGCACCTTTTGAATCCATGGGTTGTGTTCTAAAAGCGACTAAGAACACATTTTCATCATGCTCTGTTGCCAAATGGTAATGAACCGCACCTGTCACTTTATGTTTGTATTCTGAAACGTGAATATCGAGTGCTTCTACATGGTGTTGACGTAATAGCTGAAACGCAGGGTGAATAGTTTGAGTAATGCTTTCAGAAACATCTACAGTCATGTGATCTCCAATTTATCTATTTAAATAACGACGATTGATAGTACAGAGTCTACCGAAGAATACCTATGGATATCCATGTAAATTACTCTATATTTGTAGAAAAATTCAGCGAGTAATCTAAACAGCGTCACATAGAAATCTTTCTAAAATTCGTATGAGGCAAAGCAACCTTCTCATATCTCATCATTTGATAAAAATGAGCTACATTTTCAGTATCCGTAAACAATTGCAGCTCATTAAAATAAGCCCGTGCATATCGCTCGATAGAGGATGAATATAAGAATGACGTATGCGCCCCACTTTATTTACATCATAGTCATCATATGGGTTCTGATTAAGCCCACAAAATGGCAATCAAACGATTCTGTTCATATTCAGCGAATAAAGCTTCACCCAACTGATTAAAACAATTTTCACCATTTTGAAAATCACACTTCAGCCTTTCTAAAAACCTAAAACCTTCAATTTTGAAGACTCAATGAGGGCATCAAGCTGTACTGGTAAATCTAAAACATTTTCAATCCTTAACTAATCCAATGTAACCATTTATTCCCTTCTTTCATCTTAATCCATTCAACACCTGAATTTTTTTCAACAAACTACAGTAATCCTGAGCATTGGTGTAAACTTTAGTTTTTGATTTTACTGTGATGACAAACATGGCGACTGTTGATCTTTTTGCAATTGGAAATGCGCTCATTGACCAAGAATTTAAAGTTTCAAATGAGTTTTTAACTCAACAAGCATTGCAAAAAGGTACGATGCAGTTGGCTGATGGTGATACCCAAGCGGCTTTATATCAAAAATTACAAGATACACAGACCTATAAGGGTCAAGCCAGTGGTGGTTCAGCAGCTAATACAACGGTTGCATTCAGTGCATTAGGAAGTACAGCTTTTTATGGGTGTCGCGTTGGGAATGATGAATTAGGCTCAATTTACCTAAAAGGTTTAAATGACGCTGGCATCAAAACAGCCATACAATCCATCAGTGAAGGCGTAACAGGTACTTGTATGGTACTGATTAGCCCTGATTCAGAACGCACCATGCACACCTATCTCGGCATTACTGCTGAATTAACGGCTGAACAAATTGACTTTGAACCATTAAAAACGGCGAAATGGCTATATATCGAAGGATATTTATCGACCAGTGATACTGCACGCAAAGCAGTAAAACAAGCGCGAGAAATAGCAAAATCACATGGCGTTAAAATCGCACTATCGCTTTCCGATCCTGCGATGGTGCAATACGCACGTCAAGGTTTAGAAGAACTATTGGATGATGGCGTTGACTTATTGTTCTGTAACGAACAAGAAGCATTGATGTTTACCAATACAGAAAATCTGAGTGATGCAATTGACGTATTAAAATTAAATAATCAACATATCGTCATTACCCAAGGTGCAAACGGCGCAATGATTATTGATCCTGCACAGCAGTTCCATGTCGCTGGTCGTCATGTTGATGCCGTGGATGCGAATGGTGCTGGTGATGCATTTGCAGGTGCATTTTTATATGCAATCAATGCAGGTTTAAGCTTAGAAGCCGCAGCTCAACTCGCGATCTTGATTTCAAGTGAAGTTGTTGCCCAATTTGGACCTCGTTTAGCCGTCGAAAACTACGCTAAACTATTTGAGCAATTTAAAACATCGCAACAGGAATGTGCTTAACATGGAAAAGATTTGCATGACTGAGGAAGTCCCTGAACGTGAGTCTCGTGCATACGATACTTTAAAAGGAACGACCATTTTCGTTACTCAAAAAGATGGCAACTTTTACGCCTATCAAAATGTTTGTCCGCATTTGCAAACAGAGCTTGAATATTTAGAAAATCAGTTTTTAGATCAAGATCGTGAATATATTCAATGCTCTACTCATGGTGCCTTGTTTTCGGTAGAAACAGGCGAATGTATTTCTGGACCATGTCTAGGTGACTTTCTTGAAAAAGTAAACTTGGAAGTCCACTCCGATGGTGGTATTTATATCATTGATTGATACCTAAGCTAGAATTCTGCGATGACTGAGTTTTTTTTTAATTACTACCTAATGCCATTTCACATGAGCGTGGTTGCTTTAATTTTGCTCAGCATTGCAGAAACGATTGGGATTCTGATTGGTTTACGACCAAGTTCTTTAGTAAAAAAATTTACACCTGAATGGATTTTAAACTCACCGCTATTAGACGTTAAATTTTCTAAATATTTAATCGTCGTGTTTTTACTGATTAATTTTAGTTTTGCGGGTTATTTTCTCGAACTTTCTTTCTTTGCTATTCAGCATTATTTCATTTCCCCTTACTACCTCTTTATACCGGCATTAATCATCGATATATTTTTTACGGTATTTATGATCCATTGCTTAGATCAAGTGATCAAGCCAAAAGTCAATCATACCCACGCCAATCTTGTTGGCCGTTTAGCCACAATTTCCACAGGGAATGCACGTCCTGGGTTTTCTGCACAAGCACGTGTTCGTGATGAATTTGGACAACTTTACTATGTTCAAGTTGAGCCAGAATATGGTGAATTAGAACTTCAATCCCAAGTGCTCCTCATCAGCCAAAAATCCAATGCATATTATCTCGCAAAAAAAATATCGATTTCAAATAAACTGTTTACCCCTGATTAAGTTCGAGCTTAGATCTAATTTTTACAAAAAATTACAATAAAGCCACTTAAAAATAATGCTCTCGCCTACTCGTTTTAAATTCAAGTTTGAGCAAAATAAAAAAACGAAATGAATCACATTTACGTTAACAAATCCAGACTAAAACACTTGGTTCTAATGGCTATTTAATCTAAATATTTTTTATATAAATCTATAGATTCGCAACTATATGTAAATATTATATATATTTAATTCATACCATTTCAATCGACTTTAAAACAGGGAAATAAAAATTAAAACCAACCATTTTAATTTGATTTTATTTTTTAATTTTAAGCAATTTAGTCGGATTTAAAGCACAGAAAACAAAGTATTTTAGTTGGTTAATAAAATTATTTATACAAATAAATTTAAATTATTGATTTAAAATACAATTAATTCAAAAAACCCATCAAAACCTCATAAATTTTATTTTCAATGCATTTTAATTAATAATAAAAGAATCTCCCATTTAATATGAAATGCAGTTCTATGAACACAATTTCAAATGATCAAAATCGGCGATTAATTCGAGAAATAACGATCATTCTTATTATTAAAGTAATCCTTCTCTTGGTCATTAAACACATTTGGTTTGATGCACCAACGATTCCAAAAGATTTTAACAATCAAGTTGCCGAGCGTATTACAGGCAATCCATCTAACACTCAGGAGACACGTTGATGATTTCTGAAAGCGTGGTCGATCTTTCGCGGTTCCAGTTTGCAATGACTGCGATGTATCACTTTCTTTTCGTTCCGCTGACTTTAGGTCTCGCATTTATTCTTGCCATCATGGAAACCACCTATGTGATTTCAGGCAAAGAAATTTATAAAGACATGACCAAGTTTTGGGGAAAACTCTTTGGGATTAACTTTGCTTTGGGTGTCACCACTGGTTTAACCATGGAATTCCAGTTCGGTACCAACTGGGCTTATTACTCGCACTATGTCGGCGATATCTTCGGTGCACCGCTCGCAATTGAAGGCTTAATGGCATTTTTCCTTGAATCAACCTTTATTGGCTTGTTCTTTTTTGGTTGGGATCGACTCTCTAAATTTCAGCATTTAGGTGTAACGTGGCTGGTTGCGATTGGTTCAAACATGTCAGCTTTATGGATTCTGATTGCCAATGCTTGGATGCAAAACCCAGTCGGTGCAGCATTTAACTATGAAACCATGCGAATGGAATTGGTAGATTTTGGTGCGTTGATATTCAACCCAGTTGCGCAGGTCAAATTTGTGCATACCGTTTCGGCTGGCTATGTCACAGGTGCAATTTTTGTTCTCGCAATCTCAAGCTATTACTTGTTAAAGAAACGTGACTTACCCTTTGCACGTCGCTCTTTCGCTATTGCAGCAATCTTCGGTTTGGCATCAACATTCTCTGTTATTTTACTGGGTGATGAATCAGGTTATGAACTCGGTGATGTGCAAAAAACCAAACTCGCTGCAATTGAAGCAGAATGGCACACTGAACCAGCTCCAGCAGCATTTACCTTATTTGGTATTCCTAACCAAAAAGAAATGCGTACCGACTATGCGATTAAAATTCCTTATGCAATGGGGCTGATCGCAACTCGATCAACGGATAAACAAGTCACTGGCTTACATGATTTGATGAAAGAACATGAAGTCCGTATTCGTAATGGTATGGTGGCATACAGTGAGTTAGAAAAACTGCGTGCTGGTGATCGCTCTCCAGAGTTACTCGCGTCATTTGAGAAAAATCAAAAAGACTTGGGTTATGGTCTTTTATTGAAAAAATATTCTCCAAACGTGGTGGATGCGACTGAAGCCCACATTCAAGCTGCAACCAAAGATACCATTCCAAACGTAGCAGCATTATTTTTCTCTTTCCGTGCCATGGTCGCGTCTGGCTTCCTGATGCTCATACTCTTCCTTTTAGCAACTTGGGCGGTTGCCAAACGCAATGCCGAAGACAAACCTTGGTTGCTCAAATTTGCGTTATTTTCGCTTCCACTCCCATGGATCGCAGCGCAAACAGGTTGGTATGTGGCTGAAGGTGGTCGTCAACCATGGTCTATTGGTGAGATTTTACCAACTCATTTATCGGCTTCGAGTGTCAGTGCTGGCGATGTGTGGGGATCAATTATCGCGCTTGCGGCGTTCTATACCGTACTACTTATTATTGAAATGTACCTAATGATCAAGTTTGCGCGTCTAGGCCCAAGCTCTTTGCACACTGGTAAATATCACTTTGAAAAACTAGAAGCAGAAACAGTGGAGGCTCAACCATGATCGAATATGAATTACTAAAAATTATCTGGTGGATATTGGTTGGTGTTTTACTGATCGGCTTTGCCCTCACCGATGGTTTTGATATGGGTTCAATGGCACTGATGCCATTTGTAGGTAAAACTGATTCTGAACGTCGTGCCGCAATTAACACAATCGCACCACATTGGGATGGTAACCAAGTTTGGTTTATTACTGCGGGTGGTGCACTGTTTGCAGCATGGCCAATGGTCTATGCCGTTGCCTTCTCTGGTATGTATTGGGCACTACTTCTGGTCCTCTTTGCGCTTTTTCTACGACCTGTAGGATTTGACTATCGCTCCAAATTAGAAAATACCCAGTGGCGTAACGCTTGGGATTGGGGGCTATGTATCGGTGGTGCTGTTCCTGCACTTGTCTTTGGTGTTGCATTTGGAAATCTATTTCTAGGCTTACCCTTCGGTTTGGATGATACGTTACGCTCGCAATACACGGGAAGCTTCTTTGCGCTGCTCAACCCATTTGCTTTGATTTGTGGTGTTGTAAGCCTATCTATGCTTTGCGCGCACGGCGGTGCATGGTTAATGTTGCGAACAGATGGAGCGCTCTATCAACGCTCTGCTAAAGCGACACAAATCATGGCAGCTATCTTCCTTATTTGCTTCTTAGCAGCTGGTGCTTGGTTATTCTTCGGAAATATTGAAGGTTATAGCTATGCCACAGTGGTCGATACGAATATTGCACTGAACCCGCTTGCAAAAGAAGTGCTGACCAATGCCAATCACGGTTGGCTGAATAACTATACGATTTTTCCAATCACAATTGCTGCACCAATTGCAGCAATTTTAGGTGCCGTATTTGTGATTCTAAGTGCGACCAAACATAAAGCAGCCTTAAGTTTCACTGGCACGAGCTTAATGATTGTCGGTGCAATCTTAACTGCGGGCTTTGCATTATTTCCATTCTTATTGCCATCAAACATAGATCCTGTTTCAAGCTTGACCATGTGGGATGCGGTTTCGAGTCATAAAACACTCGGTGTGATGACTGTTGCTGCATGTATTTTTGTTCCTCTCATTTTGATTTACACCTCTTGGTCTTATTACAAAATGTGGGGTGTCATCACCAACAAACACATTGAAGAAAACTCACATAGTTTGTATTAATCAAGGAGATGTGAAATGTGGTATTTTGCGTGGATTCTAGGCATTTTGATGGCATGTTTCGCAGGTGTACTTAGCGCACTGTATATCGAACATCATCAAAATTTAGATGAGGAATCATAAAATGGCGAAAGCAATGGCAACACCGAAGAATAGTAAAGCTCAAGTGCTTGCAATGACCGTTTCGTTTTTGTTGGCATTGCCCCTTGCTACTATTTTATTGGTACATCCATCACTGATGCTCGATGCGAACGGACACTATAATCATAGGTTACTCATGTTAGTAATGATTGGTATCTCAGGGGGCTTCATTCATGGCGTTGGGTTTAAACCAATATTCTGGTTATGGAAATGGTTATTCAGTCCTTATATCGCATGGCCCTTAATGGTTTTAGGTTATTTTCTTTGGATCGGTAATTAATTCTGCAAAATCATAAAAAAGGAAGCAAATTTGCTTCCTTTTTTTGATATAAATTCCCAAGTAATCTTTAAAAATATTTCACGCACGTCTAAATACCACTATATTGTCATTACAATGGAATGATTTTTAATAGACATCCTATCAAAACATTTGAATCGTTAAAATTTTCTTGATGATTTTTCGTATATATTTCTAGTTATTACTTTTTCCAATTCAATCAATTGAGTTGCTATGAGGGGTTGCCCAACACCTGCCTCTATCGGATAAGATTCCTTTCGTCCAGTCACTTGATATCCACGTCGCCGATAATAAGCAATAAGTTCAGAGCGTACATCTAATACATACATCATCAAACTCACAACTTCAGGATAATACTCCTCCACGTATTCCTCTACAAAATGAAGCATCTCACGCCCATATCCTAAGTTTTGCACCGTAGGATCTATCGCAAAGGTGCCAATTTCAACTCTCGTTTTATCAAAGGTTAACCCTATACAGGCAATAATCTCTCCAAGTTCATTTTCAGCAACAAACAACTCAAATAAAGTCTGTTCTAATTCGTAATTTAATTGTTGTTTGGTAATGCGATGACCAGCAATAAAATATTTTTCTGTTGTCCAGCTACGACTTGATTCGCTTCTATAGGCGATGTTAATTAATGCAACAAGCTGTTCTAAGTCATCATTTTTTACTTTTCTAATATTTAAAGGCATTTCTATTCTATTTCGGACATTCAATATAAAACCGATGATAACATCGGTTTTATAAAACAATGAATAAGTTAGTTGCTTTGACCAGCTAACCAAGCCATAAACTTTTGACGTTCTGCTTTAGAAGCTTGCTGCCACAGCTCAACCAATTGTTGGTCTGTCGTTTTCACTGCACCCACCGAGGCAGCTGTTGTTACAGCGACAGGTGCGCTGGCAACGGCTACTTGTTTTTTACCCGTAACTGGTGCTGGTTGATTTGCCGTATTGTTCTTATTTTTTTGGGTCAGATCCAAAGTACGACTTAATAAATTATTACCTGAGAACCAAGGTTTTGCTTCATTATTTGCACCCGTTTGCTGTACGACGAGTTGTTTATTTTGGTCATAGAGTGCAACTGTCGGCTGTTCAGCGTATTTTTTTGCAGCTTCAAAATCTTTTGGTGCATTGACCAGAGCTAAACGATAGCTTTGATTATCCTTTAAGTTTTGGGCTTGAATGGTAACTACACCAGATTTGACGATGTCATGCTCACCAGTTAAATGCTCAAAATACTCACGGTAACGAACATTAACAGTTAAATCACCAGCATCAACTTGATAGTTATTTTTACTTGAAGGAAGTATTCCTGAATTCACTTCTTGGCCATTTACAGCCAGAATCACAATTTCTTCAGGTGCAGTGATCGTAACCGCTGAAAAGACTGAACCACTGAATAATAACCCGAAAGCCGCAATACCAACTCTTAAAGACATTAGACTCTTCTCGATATAAACTATTTATGAAATCGTATGCACTATGCTACGAGATTGTGACTATTTTATGACAATAAGCCGAACTATCTATCCTAACGATTCGACTTATTAAGATATATACCCATTTTTCATACTAAAGACCATACTGCTTTTGGCGAATTTTGCTGTTTTTCTTATTACAACAAAAAGAGCACATGACGTGCTCTTTTTAGTTAACAACAATTTAAACTTAATTAAAAGTTTTAAAACGAACGGCATCATCCATATACGTTTTTTCGCCTGCTGGAGCTTCAATTGAACCAAAGACCAGCTGAGCGCGTAATTTCCAATTTGCTGGAATATCAAAAGTTTCAGCAACTTCAGCATCTACGATTGGATTGTAGTGTTGTAAAGAAGCACCTACACCGATTTCAGCCAATGCCGTCCAAGTCGCGAATTGAGCAATCGCACTTGAATGTTCAGACCATACTGGGAAGTTATCTGCGTACAACGCAAACTGCTCTTGCAAACCTTTTACAACGTCTTGATCTTCGTAAAATAGTGCTGTACCAAAACCAGCCGCAAAGCTATCAATTTTTGCACTTGTATTTGCAAATGCATCTGCAGGAACCATTTTGCGCAAAGTTTCGCGAACGATTTCCCAAAATTTGCTATGAGACTCGCCATATAGAGTAACAACACGTGAGGTTTGTGAGTTAAATGAAGAAGGACTTTGTTTTACTGCTTCACGAATTGTTTCTTCAATGGTTGCTTGATCAACTGAAACGTTTTTACCAATTGCATAGATTGTACGACGTGTTTTGATACTATTTAAAAAGTTACTCATGTTGTTATTCCTACCTATACCTGAAGGGAGTTATCTTGGATTGAGGTCAGTGTATAACGCTGCTTTTTTTAAGCATAGCCCTAAAAATACGACATATCGTTCTATTTTTGAGACATGTTTTTTATTGGTTAAAAAAAACTCCACTTCAATATGACGAAATGGAGTTTTCTTAATCATTGATAATTTATTTTTCTGTTTCAAATAATGCAGCTACAAATGACTTTGCTGAGAAAGGACGTAAATCATCGATTTTTTCACCCACACCAATATAACGAATTGGCACATGAGTCCGGCTAGCGATATTGAATAACACACCACCTTTCGCTGTACCATCCAACTTGGTAATCGTAATACCCGTCAAACCTACTGCTTCATCAAATAATTGCACTTGATTAATCGCATTTTGACCAGTGCCCGCATCTACAATTAACATGATTTCATGTGGCGCAGTCGCATCAATCTTTTGCATCACACGCTTCACTTTCTTAAGTTCTTCCATTAGGTGTGATTTGTTTTGCAAACGACCAGCGGTGTCGGCAATTAAAACATCCATTCCTTTGGCACGTGCACTTTCAAAAGCATCAAAAATCACGGAGGCGCTGTCTGCACCATTGCCTTGAGCAACCACAGGGATGTCATTACGCTCACCCCAAATTTGCAATTGCTCAGTAGCCGCAGCTCGGAAGGTATCGCCTGCCGCAAGCATGACTTTTTTGCCTTCACCTTGTAAACGTTTCGCAAGCTTACCGATCGTTGTGGTTTTACCCACCCCATTTACGCCGACCATTAAAATTACATAAGGTGATTTGTTTGGATCGATATGCAATGGTTTTACACGTGGAGCAAGTAAAGCGACCAATTCTTCTTGCAATGCTTTATATAATGCATTTGAGTAAATCAAATCACCACGTGCAGTTCGTTCAGTCAGGTTTGCAATAATCGTTTTAGTCGCATCAACACCAATATCAGCAACAAGTAATTGCTCTTCAACTTCTTCTAATAACTCATCATCAATTTCTTTGCCACCAATAAGAATATTGACCATCCCATCTGTAAAACTACGACGGGTTTTGGTCAAACCATCTTTCATACGACCAAAGAAACCACCAGCCTTTTGTTGATCATCATGCTCAGGTTCAGATGCTGATTCTGATGTTTCAATAACGGGTGTTGTTTCAACTTGAGTCTGCAGTGGACTCGATTCAATAATTGGAACATCGACAGCAGGTAAACTCGGCAATGTGACATCATCATCGCCGATATCAGCATTTATCAAGAATTTATTTTGCATATTCGATTGCTGTTGCATGTCGATTCCTTGAGAAAAAAGCAGCTTTTTAGAAGATGGCCAGTCTAGCATAAAATCCTATTTTTTTCTGACCAAGCCCAAGCATTCAGTTATTAATGAAAATCAATCAGCCAAAACTTATTCATCTTCTTTGGCCATTGCTGGGTACTGTCTAATTCGATTGGATTCAAATTGATAGGCATTTAAAAGTTTCAGATACTCTAGACGGCGAACTTGATGTTGTTGCAATACATTCTCAGCCATATTTTGAGTTCTTGGAAGGCTTGCTTGTTCTGAAAGTCGAATGATTTGCTGATACTGAAATGTATTAATCGGACGCTGCAACGCACTATACGCAAGTAGAAAAATAGACAATAAAATAAGACTAACCAAAATATTGTAAAATTGGTCTAATTTAAATCCAAGTCTGGATTGCAAGACTTTATGTTTAGAAATGATAGACAACATAACCTACCTCTGAGTTATGAAGTAGTGTATGTGTCTGATTCGCTCAGAACAAGTATCAAGTTTAATGATCTTTCACAGACGATTGCGTTATAGGCTGTTTTTCCACCAATAACGCAATTTTAAAAAGAGATCAAAAAACTTATGCCATGAGTGTTCGAACAAAAGCAAAGTATAGAATCAGTGCAATAATCGCCAAGCTAATAAAGATTGCAAACATCCCTACACCGTTTTCAGCATCCGCTGGATGTAATTCATCATCGTCAGCGATACGCATCAGCTCTCCATTATAAATTTCATAAAAGCGATCTTTTTGCTCAGGCGTCAAACGAATTGCAAAATCATAAACGCGTTTACGCTGTGCAAGACAATAGTCACCCAAATGAATTTCTTGATGAAATACTGCTTCATCAAGCAACTTACGATGGTAATGAGCCAAAGCAATAATTTGGTTTTCTGATGGTGGAATATCAAAGCTTAAACCATCTATGATAGCTGACATGTTATTCTCCTTTTCTTTTATTTTCACTTTGATTTTACTTAAAATTACTTGTTCACAGTGTTTAATCGTGTAAGCTTTTATTTAAACAAAGCGAATAAACGTAAAAGCGAGTTAAATATTTGACAATTCCATTAATTTTGTCATAATAACTTCACAATACAATGTTAAATTAGCTTAAATTCAGAGCAATGTAGCTTTGAATAGAATATGCGGTAATCATAATTAAAATAAGGAGTTATATATGATTCAACATTTTACACAACATGAACTAGAACATGTTTATGCAAACGCGGTAAATACAATCCAGTCGCAAAAAAACTTTCTAGATGCCGTGAAAGAGCTTGAACAAGTTGCACAAGCAGGTCACGGGAAAGCGGCATTATTTTTAGCAGAGTTGTACTATCAAGGTTTTCGAGTCGAACGTGACTCCCTGAAAGCCCAGTATTGGCAGAAGATGGCAACCTTACAAGCATGATAAAACGTCCTTGCGCTACATCAAAGCTTTAATCGCTTTGATCTGCTCAGGTGGCGTTTTTTAATACCTATACTAAATAAAAATATTATTCCCTGAATACTACGCGTTTTGCTTATCTTGCGCTGCCACAAAGCTTTAGTCGCTTTGGTTTACTCAGGTGACGTTTTTTATTCCTTTAATACAAGCCACAACTCTCCAATTGGTGGATGTCCTAATTCACCACTGATGTTGGCATTTGTTAAGGTTTGAGAATATTTGCTTACGATTTTGATGAACAGTTTAAACATAACTGCCGCTTAAGTTTCTTATAATAAAACATAATTAAATAATACCAGTTTAATAATATGTATAGGTTCAATCATTTCCAGCCAGTATCACGAGAATTGATGATCAAAATCTCTATTCTCAAAACCATGATGTATTGTGGCGTTCTTTGGGGACTTTATCATGAAGGTTGGGCGATTAAGTCTGATCAAGATAATCATCTCTTTCCATTTTGGCTCAATGGTGTTCAAGCACATCGCTACGCTAAGTCAAATTGGAAGCATTATAAGCCCCGTAAAATTACGTCGAAGGATTTTCATGAATCCTTACTTCCATTGCTCACACGCTTACAAGTTGAACCTGCTCTATTTAATTCATCTCATTGCAAATTTAAGCTATCAACCCAACAGATGCAGCATTTCTTCTTTAGGCCGCAGCAACCAATTATTGCCGCTTAGCGCAGTTAAGAACAACTCAATGATGGCTTTTTCTTATAAACGCCTAAAAAGTCATCACTGATATTAAATTAGGGCTTTGCAATTAAAAAAAATACCGTTAAGTTAAATGAAAATGACAATACAACACAGGTGGATAAACAATGACAATCGTTGCTCAAGTCATAAAAAATAAAGCTGTACAATCAATTTTTACAATCTCACCAAATGCGACTGTACTTGAAGCGATTAAAATTATGGCGGACAAAGGTGTCGGTGCTTTAGTCGTTGCTGAAGATGAAAAAGTCATCGGTATTTTTTCAGAACGTGACTATACCCGTAAGATTGCATTGATGGAACGCTCATCAAACAGTACGCTTGTTGCAGATATTATGACTTCAAAGGTTATTTCTGTCAGTCTAAACAATACCGTAGAAGAATGCTTACAATTGATGACTGATCGCCATTTACGCCATTTACCTGTGCTTGATAATGAAAAACTTGTAGGTTTTATTTCCATTGGAGACTTAGTTAAAGCTGCGATGGATGACCAACGTATTCTCATCGAACAACTTCAACAATATATTTCTGGCTAATTTCAATTTTCTAAAAAAATGGGCAATTTGAAATTGCCCATTTTTATTTTTGTTTGTTCGCGTTATGCGGTTAAAAAATCTTGAATCGCAGGAACAAGACGCTTGAGCAACTCATCTGCTTGTTCTTTGGTCATATTTAACGGCGGCAACAAACGCACCACTGAACCTGCTGTGACATTGATAATTAATTGATATTGATCACGCGCAATCGCAACCAATTCAGCACAGTCTTTTGGTAATTGAATTCCAATCATCATCCCAAAACCACGCACTTGAACATGATGCTCAGCCAGTTGCTCACGCAACTTTTCAACAATGTACGCACCTACTTTTGCAGCATTTTCAACCGCATTTTCTTGTTGAAGGGTATCTATTACGGTATAGACCACACGAGAACCTAGCACAGTGCCACCATAAGTGGAACCATGGCTACCCGCTCCCAAGATACCAACTGCTTTACCCTGCGTCATTACAGCACCAACAGGAAAACCATTACCCAAACCTTTTGCTGTTGTCATTACATCAGGAATAATATTGGTGTGTTGATAAGCAAAGTATTTACCAGTACGTCCATTGCCTGTTTGAATTTCATCGAGCATCATTAACCAGTTATGCTGATTACAGAGAGCGCGAACTTCTTCCAAATAGCTAAAACCTTGAGGCGCAGTATTCACACCACCCTCACCTTGTATCGGTTCAATTAAAATCGCAACAATTTCAGGATGATGAATAGCTGCTTCTTGGATTGCCTCGATATCACCAAAAGGAACACGGACAAAACCCTCAACAAGCGGTGCAAAGCCTTCCTGAACTTTTTTGTTTCCTGTCGCAGATAGCGTCGCTAAGGTACGGCCATGAAACGATTGCTCAGCAACAATAATTTTTGGATTGGCTATGCCTTGTTGTGCACCAAATTTACGTGCAATTTTAATTGCCCCTTCATTTGATTCTGCACCGCTATTTGAGAAAAAGATTTCCTCCATCCCAGAAACCTCTGCAAGTTTCTGTGCTGCGGCTGTTTGCCAAGGAATTTCAAATAGATTACTGGTATGCACCAATGTTGCTGCTTGCTCAGCAATCGCCTCTGCGATTACAGGATGTGCATGACCTAAACCACATACAGCAATACCCGTTAAAGCATCTAAATACTCTGTGCCATCTGCTGTATATAAATACGCCCCTCGTCCTCGCACAAAACTGATCGCTTGGCGACCATAGGTTGCCATAATATGTGATGGTTGATCAGGTTGCACAGGCGCAAGAGTAATATTAGTCATAACAAACTCAATCTATCATTAGTTGTGGTGAAAAAAGTTATATAAGCAAAAACTTGCGTAGATTGAAAGCGCAAACTCACATTTATATAAGAAAAATCTTGAGTAATCCCCCGCATAGCCTTTTTTTTGGGTATATAATGTCGAAAGTTTAGTTGAGGATCTATCTAATGACGGAACAAGCGCGTGATACAGTAGCGTTAATTCGTGATCAAATTGCGAAACACCCTGTTTTACTTTACATGAAAGGCACTCCACAATTCCCGCAATGTGGTTTTTCTGCTCGTGCAGTAGAAGCACTTAGCCAAATTGGTCGTCCATTTGCCTATGTAAATATCTTGGAAAATCAAGATATTCGTGCAACTTTACCTCAAATTGCGAACTGGCCTACTTTTCCACAATTATGGATAAACGGCGAGCTTATTGGTGGTAGCGATATCATGCTTGAAATGTTCCAAAATGGTGAGTTAAAACCATTAGTTGAACAACACAGCGCGGCACCTGAGGCCTAAGCTGTACAAAAGAAAGCCAATCAAATGATTGGCTTTTTTATTGAGTTAAATTTAATTCTGATTAAAACCAATGTATCTAAACATTCCTTCCACACCCAAATCAGCTTTATAGATTTGCATTGCAGCATAATCTGCTTGCGTCACACTGAGAAAAATATTCATGTTTGGATCTTCA
Source organism: Acinetobacter sp. 2JN-4 (assembly GCF_003687745.1). NCBI lineage: Bacteria > Pseudomonadati > Pseudomonadota > Gammaproteobacteria > Moraxellales > Moraxellaceae > Acinetobacter > Acinetobacter sp. 2JN-4. The sequence continues at coordinate 57,946 of NZ_RDNY01000008.1, forward strand.
TGTATTTCCTCAACAGGCTGTGGCAATGCCTCTTCAAAACGATCAGATATATACTCAAAACCTAAATCCATAGCGATAAACAAAGTATGTTCACAAGGCTGAATATACTGTTCTTGCTCCCAATCTAAAACTGCATGATCACAATAAGGACAGCAAACATTTGCTGTAGCAGTAGACACTTCAATCAGTTGATAAGGCATATTGATCAATCAAAAAAATTTTAACGATTATAAAAGAAATTATGCTTCACAAAAAACATCTACTCATCACTTATTTTTGCAACGATATATCTATAAAATAATGAATGTTGCAGAAATGGAATTAAATAATGTTAACTGATTTAGATGATTTTTATTGTTTTGCTCTTGTTGTCGAACATGGTGGCTTTAGTGCTGCAGAACGTGCCACAGAAATCCCAAAGTCTAAACTCAGCCGTAGAGTCTATAACCTAGAAGAACAATTAGGCGTGCGTCTAATCCAACGCAGTTCACGTCATTTTGCTGTTACCGACATTGGTATGGATGTTTATCGACATGCTCAAGTGATGATGAATGCCGCTCAAGCAGCGCATGATGCGGTTAATCATTTAAGTAGTGAACCTCGAGGAGTCATAAAAATCGGCGTTCCCGTGGATATTGCTCAAAATCAGATGGCAAAAATCCTTCCAGCTTTTTTAAAGAAATATCCTGAAGTTCGTGTACAAATGATAGTTAGTAATCGCCGTATTGATGTGATCAATGAGGGCGTAGATATCGCCTTACGTGTGCGTTCTAAATTAGATGATGATCCGAACTTGGTTTTGCGAGAATTTGAAGCCATTGAGCAACGCCTCTTTGCCAGCCAAGCCTACCTAAATGAATTTGGACATTTAAGCACACCAGAACAACTGACCGATCATCGTATTATTAGTATGGCTGAAGATCATCTCGATCAACATTTCTTACTCACCGACCCAAATAAACTACAGAAAAAAATCAAAGTTAATCCTGTCATTATGGGTTCAAACTTACTCATGCTCGCTGAATTAGCTAGTCAAAACTGTGGTATTGCTTTGCTACCTGATAGCATCGCACAAGACTTCGTTCAATCTGGTCAATTGGTGAAAGTATTGCCTGAGTGGACTGCACCACATGGTATTTTCCATGCCGTTTATCCTTCACGTAGAGGATTATTGCCGGCAGTACGGGTATTTATCGACTATTTAGTTGAGCAACTGGCTCAGTGTGCAACAAAAAAGGTTCGATATTAAAATATCGAACCTTTGCTTTACTTCGCAATGTTCATAACTAAATACTAGGATAATGACCTGTTCCATTCGGCCACGGGGTCAATAACTCAAAACCATCATCAGTAACTGCTACCATGTGTTCCCATTGCGCTGATAGTGATTTGTCTTGTGTGACCACCGTCCAGCCATCACTTAACTCTTTAATCTGTGGCTTTCCAGCATTGACCATCGGCTCAATGGTAAAAACCATTCCTTTTTTCAATACCATGCCTTGACCTTTTTGACCATAATGCAAGATATTCGGTTGTTCATGGTAAACACGTCCGATCCCATGCCCACAGTATTCACGCACGATACTATAGCCTTCCCGTTGCGCAACGGATTGAATTGCATGACCAATATCACCCAATGTCGCGCCAGGCTTGACCGTATGAATACCCGCTAGCATCGCCTCGTAGGTTGTTTCGACTAATTTTTTTGCTTCCGAGGCAGGTTCGCCCACAAAATACATACGACTGGTGTCACCAAAATAACCATCTTTAATGACCGCAACATCAATATTTAGAATATCACCATCTTGCAAAACCCTTTTCGCAGAAGGAATTCCGTGACACACTTCTTCATTAACCGAAATACAGGTGGTTTTGGTAAAACCGTGATAGCCAACATTAGCAGGAATAACTTGTAATGTATTGACGATATAATCATTACAGATATCATCTAAATATTCAGTTGAAACACCAGCCTTTATATAAGGGCCAATCATTTCCAATACTTGTGCCGCCAAACGACCTGAGATACGTAATCTCTCAATATCTTGTTCTGTTTTAATGGTCACAGTAGAAGCTCTCATCCGAGATATTCCTTATAAAAAACAAATTAATTCGAAAAATGCAGATCAAGTATTGCATTGTGTATTTCAGATAGTTGTACGCTTCAACCATAAAATCTTCAATCATTTTATGACTAAAACAGCATTTTTATTTTACATTTAATTTCAATTATGATCACAGGAAAAAACGATAGCACACGTGATACCAGCTCTAGCTTTTAACAAATTCAATTAAGCCATAACACTGTAAAGTTCTAATGCGGTCTTTTTAGCCAAAAATAAAGCAACTTTCACATAAATTAGTTTCAAATAACCGCCTTTATGCTCTAAAATTCGCACTTTTATTTTAAACTCCCCTCTTTTATGAACCAACTCCGTACAGGAGATATTATTGCTTTAGGTTTTATGACCTTTGCACTGTTTATTGGTGCTGGTAATATTATTTTTCCTCCCATTGTTGCCCAGCAAGCTGGTGAACATGTGTGGCTTGCTGCATTTGGCTTCTTAATCACCGCAGTTGGTCTTCCTGTTATTACCATCATGGCCTTGTCTCGCACCCAAGGTTCAATTGAAACCATCAGTTCACCACTCGGACGTTTTGCCAGTTTATTGCTCACAATCGTCTGCTATTTAACTGTAGGGCCACTTTTTGCAACCCCACGTACAGCTACTGTTTCCTATGAGATTGGCTTTGCGCCTTACTTTGGAACATCAAGTGGCAGCCTTTTTATTTATAGTATCATTTACTTTGCTTTTGTTACGGCTATTTCGCTTTATCCAAACAAACTCTTAGATACTGTAGGTCATGTACTTGCACCATTAAAAATTATTGCGTTGGCAATACTCGGCATTGCTGCATTTGCTATACCGACTGGATTGATCTCACCACCCATCAATAACTACGTTGCCAGTCCAGTTTCCGAAGGTTTTGTCAGTGGTTACTTGACCATGGATACGTTAGGCGCTTTAGTCTTTGGTATTGTGATCATTCAAGCGATTCAGTCTCGTGGTGTAACCGACACTAAGCTCATAACCAAGTATGCCATCATTGCAAGTCTGATTGCGGGTGTAGGGCTTACTCTAGTTTATATCAGCTTATTTAAGCTTGGTTTAGGTAGCCATGAAGTCGCTGCAAATGCAGACAATGGTGCAATTATCTTGCATGCCTATGTACAGCACGCATTTGGCGATTATGGCTCTTATTTTCTCACAGGTTTGATTTTCCTTGCCTGTATGGTGACAGCAATTGGTTTAACCTGCGCATGTGCCGAATACTTCACAGAGTTGACTGGTCTACCTTACAAATTATTGGTTTTTATTCTCACAGGGTTTTCACTATTAATTTCAAACTTAGGCTTAACCAAGTTGATCGCCTTCTCAATTCCAGTTTTGAGTGCAATTTATCCACCCGCAATTGTGGTGATTATGCTGAGCTTTTTTTGGAAATATTGGAATAAGCCCTCTATTGTCGTCGGTTCAGTGACTGGTGTTGCTTTCCTTTTTGGTATCATCGAAGCCATTAAAGCAGCAGGCTTTGGTACTCACTTACCTGCTTTCATTGAACAATTACCATTAAATGAACAAAATCTTGCATGGTTACTTCCATCTTTAATCATTCTTGTAATTGCAATGATCGTTGATCGAGTGTTAGCTGCAAAAAGATAAAATGATTTGTCGTTAAGATAGTGTTTTACCCAAACATGATTTTAGCTATACGAAAAATGTTCCTTTACCCAATGGACGTATTTTGTTTACGACAAATTATTCTCACCTAAACATCGCTATCCATATAAACATCGCATTTTTCATACCCGAATCACCAATTAGCACTAATGAATAGCATTGCTAAGTTTTTCAAAATGTAAAAAAATGGAGTTGATATTTAACAAAAAATACCAACAATATACATTAAGAATACTAAAAAACCTTAACAATCAATACCAATATAAACTTATTCAAAAAAATTATAGATTTACCTATTGAAATAAAGAGAAAATCGCAGTACAACTTAAATAACAATTCCGACGAAATCGCATGGTTTTGTCATCAAAACAAGGAGGGATGGAGATGTTATCAACACATTTCAACAAGCAAGTCTTCATTAACACTCTGAAGACCAATGACTCAATTATTTATGCCATTACCACACTTGCATTAATGGCTACACTCTTATTTCAGGGTGCCATTAAAGGCAACTTGAAACCTGAATATTTTGTTTACGCACTGATTGTCTCATTGGCATTTTGTGTATGGGCATTCGTTGATCAAAAATTCCGACAGCTCAGCCTCGCACGCAAGATAAAATCTTTAAGGAAAGTGGATGAGTGATCATCCATTTTTTTTAATTCAGAAATTTAGCAATTGTTGCAAATACCAATACTGCTGTCGCACCTAGCTCAACAACAATTAAACTCAGCATGATGAGACTCATTGACCAAGCAGGAAGTGTCCATCGCCCTAATTGATGCGGTTGTTTGAATTGATTGGTGGTATCCTTTAAAAAGCCATGAATGATATAAGTCAAAATTGACATCGCAAAAAAGAATAAATTTGCAATGACGCAAAACAAAGCAATAGTCTCTGATAAAACGGTAAAATAACTTAAAACAGCAAGAATCAAACTCGCAGCAGCATAAAGTAGGCTACTACGATGGGCAATATCTACATAATAATGTGCTCTTGCTTGTTCTGTTTTTCTAATCTGATAATACTTCCAGACTCCAGTCAGCATACCAACCCATAAAAAAATCCCACTAAACACAATCGCAATTTGTGTCGCGCTACTCAAATCATACATCTCGTCACCCCAATAAAAATATGATTCATTATGCGCACCTATATTACCTAAAAATTGACTTTGTAGTCATTTTTTAATCGAGTTTCTTTTTAGAACTCATGTAAAGTAAAAAGATGCAATTACAAGAGTATTTTCAAATGAATACCTATGAATCATGCTGGATCAATTGTAAAGATGGCTATCAACTGGCTGCCCAATTTTATCCTACACAAGTTGACAGCAAAAATTATCCAATTTTGATTTGCCCCGCAACAGGCATCACAAAAACGTTCTATCATTCTTTCGCTGAATGGCTAAGCCAACGAGGCTACCCTGTTCTAAGTTTTGATTTTAGAGGAATCGGAGAATCACTACATGAGCCGTTGAAAAACTCCACGGCCAGTATTAACGATTGGGGAATTTTAGACATCCCCGCAGCAGTTGACAGCTTATTGCATCAAACACAATCTGAGAAAGTAATCATCATTGGGCACAGTGCTGGTGGACAGCTACTTGGTATTAACCCCAACTATGACAAAGTCGCTAAAGTAGTCGCAATTGCAGGTTCTACTGGACATGTAAAAGGATTAAAAGGCAAGACCAAATTTTTAGCACCCATTATGTTTAATATAATTTTTCCAGTCTCTAGCTTTATCAAAGGTTATGGTGCAACACAATTTATCGGAATGGGCGAAAATTTACCCAAAAATGTAGCGAAGCAATGGGCGGAATTTTGCAGTAAACCGGGTTATGTCATGAACGCTGTAGGTAAAACCATATTTGAAGATTATCATCAGGAAATTCAATGCCCTATTACTTCATTTTGGGCTACTGATGATGAGATCGCTACTCAAGCAAACGTCAAAGAGCTCTTAGGTTTATATCCAAATGCCAAGACCAAATTAATTGAGCTAAAACCTCAACAACATGGCTATAAGCAGATTGGGCATATGTTAATGTTTAAAAAATCACATCAGAAGTTATGGCCTATTATTGAAAATGAATTAACAGTCTAATCTTCTCTATCTATCTCCTCTTTTAGATTCACACTTTCCGCATCTAAACGCGTAATCCAGTTTAGATGCGTTTTTTTTATTATGTTTTGATGGTTGCGATTTGCTAGGTATGACTTTTTATTTCTTGTGTTATCAATTAATTTTTCTTATCCAACAATATTATTAATTAGAAAATCTTAACAAATAATACTTCTAAAGTAATAAATTTAAGTCTCCTCGCTATAAAGTGTGATAAAGCATGTATTTATTCAACATTACTTATCACTTCTTTTCCATCAAATTTTAACCAAATGATTAAAACAAACACATGTATTTTTTATATATTTAACGATTATTTATTTTATAAATATAATGATTTTGTATTTTTATGACATTTTAGACAGAATTTTTTATAAAAAAGTCACGTCAAAAAGCGTATTTTTTTCCTACAATACGATTACTCTACAAATGAGCAGAAATGTAAAATTGTAGGAATATCACTGAAATAAAATGATTCAGGAAATACATTATTCATTACAAATTTATGTGAATTTTGTGATAATTCCCTTAATCATTTATAAAGATAGTTTCATAATTATCTTTGGTAGATTTGCTATAAATGAAATGATAAAAAAATCAGAAAAGGTTTTTTTAGCAGATAAATTGTAGACATTTCATGGAATCTAAGAGCGACGCTATATTGCTCGATATACAAGCATGGGAAAGAAGTAAATGACAAAGAAATATGCGCGTTTTTTACCTACAGCCGAATCATTTAAACTAGAAGATTTTCCATACTATTGGATTTCTCAAGTAAATTCTCAGTACGTTCAAAATATTGACAACGTACTCAAGAAATATGGTTTAGACAACTCTCGTCGTCGTATTTTAATTGCATTAGAAGTTAAACCTCATGCAAGCGTGTCCGAACTTTCGGACATGGTGATTTCAAAAATGTCTACTACAACCAAGATTGTTTATCGCTTGAAAGATGAAGGTTATATCGAAACCTATTCTTGTAAAGATGATGGCCGTATTACCCGCGTTTATCTAACCGATAAAGGCAAAGAAATGGTCATCAAAATAAATGATCTAACTTCTGTTATTTTGGAACAATCTTTTGATGGCTTAACGCCCCTTCAAATTGAAAAAACCATGGAAATTTTAAAGCTTATGTTTAAAAATCTTGCGCGTTGATTTTTGCTTAGCGAGGAAGGCTTCGATTAGAAGCCTTTTTTATTTGGATTATAGAACTCTAGAATGCATCGAACATATTTAACTGTGGTGTGATTTTTTCTATCATTGCCTTAGGCACATATGAACATTCAAATTCTTCTACAGGGAAACCTTGCATAAAATCGAAGAGTTGATTCGGTTGTTTTAAACTTAGCCATTCATCTAAACGATCATGAGGAATAACCACAACTGATCGTTTTACATCACCTGGCTCATGAAAATCTTTCATCATTGGATGGTCAATTGCATTCATGGTCAACATGGTTGCAGAACGAATAATCTGATCATTTAATTTTCGAATCTCATAAAGTGCCGCAATAAAAAAACCTTTGCCATCTTTACGGCGAACTCCCCATCTTTGCGGCTTATGATCAATATATTTACTTTCATAAAACTCTGAGACAGGGATAACACCAAACTTACACTTAGATGCGGCTTCTTGAAAGCTTGGCTTCTGAAAAATTGTTTCGTGCCGCGCATTATAAGTATGCTTCGTGATATTGGTATCTTCAGACCATTTAGGCACTAACCCAAATAACACCTCACGCCACTCCAAACCTTGTTCCGATTTAAACAATAAAGGAGTCTTATAACTTGGATAGACTTCATCCGCATACTCAAAAGGAATAAGCGGAAGTTCAAGTTGCTTCGCTTGTTCAATAGTCAAAGGTTTATAATTAGCACACATAAGATCACTTAATCATACAACGCTCAAAAATAAGATATTAAAAAGGAGGTCTATTCACCTCCTCACTTTGTTCAAACCTTATTTAAATAACTTTTTCAATTTCGCACTTAAACCATGTACAAAACGATGTTTGGCATTGGCTTCGTCGCTGGTTAAAAAATTGATCTGAATGGATTGTCGTTGCCCTTCATAAGGAACATAACCGTGCCAACCGTTATCAGTCACTTTAAAAGCAACCAATGTGCCTGGACCCGCATTAATCTCTTCAACATAATCGTCCATATTCTTTTCATCATTTAAAATACGAAGACGACCCGTAGGTGCATCCCACGATTCATTTAAATAAATCAAAATAGTCAATAACTTGGTCTTCGAATCAGAATGAATACGCCCATCTTTTTGACGAGAATAACCGCGTAAAGTGATCATCATTGGATGCTCCATCACATCCACATCAAATTTTTCAGTCAGGATTTGACGGAACGCTTTACTATCTAAAGATTTCAAAAAACGATCAAAATTGGGTTTAATTTCTACATCTTCTATGTTGTAACTACCACCTTGTTCAATCTTTGGAAAATCTTGAATAACAGCTTTCACTTCAGCGTCTACTATCGAATTTTCCACAACAAAGTATGGGTAAGGTGAAGTAGAAACTTGCGCTTGTTTTAAAGCATCTAATTTTAAAATATGTGACATCGTTACGATTCGACTGAATGATCAAATTAAAATAAATTATAGCAAATATTTTATTTGTATGATGTTTCGTATTTTTAACAATTGCTTAACATAAAATATCTCACCAACCACTTTTGTTTGTACTTTTTATTAACCTGATATTTATCGATACAAATTAATATGCATAAAAAAGAGCCTCCGTAGAGGCTCTTTGGATTAGATGAGATTAATCGCCTGTATAACCTTTTAATTTTAAACGCGCAGCGTGTAACAATGGCTCTGTGTAACCTGAAGGTTGCTCTGCACCTTTAAAGATCAAGTCTGAAGCCGCTTGGAAAGCAACACCATCAAAATTTGGTGCCATCGGCGTATAAAGCGCATCATTCGCATTTTGTTGATCAACAATAACCGCCATACGTTTTAGTACGTCTTCAACTTGAGTGCGCGTTACAATACCGTGACGCAACCAGTTTGCAACGTGCTGAGAAGAAATACGTAATGTTGCACGGTCTTCCATTAAACCAACGTTGTTGATATCTGGAACTTTAGAACAGCCAACACCAAGATCAACCCAACGAACAACATAACCTAAAATACCCTGACAGTTATTTTCAAGTTCATTGTTCAGTTCTTCAGCCGTCCAATTTGTTTCAGGCGCGAAAGGAGGTGTTAACAAGTCATCTAAAGACAACATGTTTTCAGCAGCTAACTCATCTTGACGTGCTTTCACATTGATTTGATGGTAATGCATTGCATGCAAAACAGCACCTGTTGGAGAAGGAACCCATGCACAAGTCGCACCAGCATTTGGATGTGCAGTCTTAGTTGCTAACATGTCTTTCATGCTGTCTGGTTTTGGCCACATGCCTTTACCAATTTGTGCTTTTCCTTGTAAACCACACGCCAAACCAATTGCTACGTTACGGTTTTCGTAAGATGCAATCCATTTTTGTGTTTTAACAGCTTCTTTACGTACCATTGGCGCAGCTTCCATAGAGGTGTGAATTTCATCACCTGTACGGTCCATAAAACCAGTATTAATGAAGATTGTACGGTCTTTAGCAGCAGCAATACAGTTTTTCAAGTTTACAGAGGTACGACGCTCTTCGTCCATGATTCCGATTTTGAGTGTTTTTGCTGGTAAGCCAAGCGCTTGTTCTGCACGCTCAAATAACTCAACTGCAAATGCCACTTCTTCTGGACCATGCATTTTTGGTTTAACGATATACATCGAACCTTTACGAGAGTTTTTATTCTCATTTTGGCCACGAATATCTGCAATTGAAAGTAATGGCGTCACCAAAGCATCCATAATGCCTTCAAAAACTTCTTTACCTTCAACTAAGATCGCAGGGTTTGTCATCAAGTGACCAACGTTACGAAGTAGCATCAGTGAACGACCATGTAATGTTGTGGTGCCACCAATTAAGTTTTGAACGGTACGATCTTTGTTCAGCGTACGAGTAACGGTTTTGCCATTTTTCTCGATTGATTCTTGCAGATCACCTTTCATCAAACCTAACCAGTTACGGTAGCCTTCAACTTTCTCTTCTGCATCAACGGCTGCAACAGAATCTTCTAAATCTTGAATCGTTGTAATTGCAGCTTCAAGTGTTAAATCCTTAACACCAGCAGCGTCTGTTTTACCGACTGGACTATTTGCATCGATATCAATGATAACGTGTAAGCCATTATTTAATAAAACGATTTCTGTTGGATTGGCAGCATCACCATTAAAACCAACAAACTGAGACTCATGCTCTAAAGATGTTGTAGAACCATCTTTCAAAGTTACGACTAAACGATTGTGATCAATCGCATATTTGGTCGCATCCGCATGTGAACCTTGTGCCAACGGGAAAGTTTGATTCAAGAAGTCCTTAGCAAATGCAATTACCTTATCGCCACGAACTGGATTATAACCCTTACCTTTTTCCGCACCGCCTTCTTCAGAAATTACATCTGTACCATAAAGCGCATCGTATAAAGAGCCCCAACGTGCATTTGCAGCGTTCAAGCAATAACGTGCGTTACGTACAGGTACTACCAATTGGGGACCTGCTAATAGAGCAATTTCTTCATCTACATTTTCAGTTGTAACATTGAAGTCTGCAACTTCTGGCACTAAGTAACCGATTTCAGTTAAAAATGCTTTATATGCGTTTAGTTCAAATTTATTGTTGCGATGCCATTCATCAATCTTCGCTTGGAGCTCTTCACGCTTAGCCAATAATGCTTTGTTCTTTGGGCTAAGATCGACAACGACTTGCTCGAAGTTTTTCCAATAAGTTTCACTGTCTAAACCAGAATCTGGTAAAGCTTCATTTTCGATGAAATCGTAAAGTTCTTTAGCAATCGCTAGCTTGCCTTTTTGAATACGTGCAGTCATTGTCTTTCCTGATGGTGCTAACTTTTTATAACAAGAAACCTAGTATACCGATTTATACTAGCCTGAATAGTAATATCACATTCCTAAATAGTAAGCATTTTCCAAGCAGAAGGTATTGACAAATATCAATTTACACCTTATTTGAAAAATAAAATATATAACGTCCTTACTGTTTCAGTTTGCAACACACTCAATTCTAAAACCTACTTAGTTATAGCAAAATTTAACCAAGAATAAAGCTTTCTGTATCTATATTTATAAAAAAAGACATTCCGAAGAATGCCTTGTAGTTTTATGATGTTTTCGCAATTTGAATTTGCCGATGTTCAGAATTCAGATACTCATCTGATTGCATTTCTAACAATCTTGAACGTGTCCGCTCAATTTCAAATGCCAATCTATCCCCTTTATAAAGCTCAATAATTGAGTCTTCTGAGGTCAGTAATAACTTCACACCACGATCATAAAATTCGTCGACTAAATAAATGAAACGACGTGTTCCCTCTGACAAGAAATCAGTCAGATGCGGAACACCACTCACCAATACCGTATTATAAATATTGGCGATCTCAATAAAATCAGCAGGACTACGTGGTTTAAAACAGAGTTCCGAAAACTCACACCACAAAACATCTTCAGTGTGTCCCAAAGTCTCTACTACTCGATTATTAATCATAATCGGAGAGTTTGACTGTACCTGAGTTTGTGTTAAAGCATGAAAACGCTCTGACATCCAAGACTGTACATCATGACCAAGCGGGTGTTTAAACAGCTGTGCTTGTTTTAATACCCGTAAACGATAGTCAATCCCTGCATCTACATTCAAAACTGTACAGTTTTTCTGTACCAATTCAATCGTAGGCAAGAAGCGATCACGGTGAATACCATTTTTATATAAACCCTCTGGCGCAATGTTTGAGGTTGCAACCAAAGTAACGCCCCGCTCGAACAATTTTTGGAATAAATCACTCAGAATCATTGCGTCAGTTACGTTTGATACAAAAAACTCATCAAAGCATATCACCACAGCATTTTTATAAATCTGATCAGCGACTGAATCTAGAGGATTGCGTTGTCCTGAAAGCTTATTTAACTCTTTATGTACATGTTGCATAAAGTGATGGAAATGCATCCGTATTTTACGACGGAATGGAACTGATTCATAGAATTGATCCATGAGCCAAGTTTTTCCACGACCAACACCACCCCACATATAAACACCTTTAGGGTAGGTTTGACGACGGAAACGTCGAAATGCTTTTTTTGAAGCCTTATAGCGAGTGAGTAACTCTTTCCATACTCGATCTAACTCTTGCACTGCCTGAGCCTGAGCTTCATCAGGCATGAATTGTCCTGACTCAATTGCTTGAGCATAACGCTCAGCAGGTGACGTTGGAATATATGCAGTACTATGTGAGTCTGGTTTAGAATTTGACATAAGGTGTTATTGCAATTTTAATTGAGGAAAATTATATCGAACATTGAGTTCAAAGACATTAGATTTTAGGCTTATTTATCATCACGTTTAAACATCATAATGTACCATTTTTAATCATTTAATGATTTCGATTATATTGGCGAGGACTGTGTCCAAACCACCTTTTGAATGCATGATTGAAAGCCGCTGGCTCAGAATAACCCAACATTTCGGCAATTTGTTCAATTGAGTATGAGCTGCCTTCGATAAATTTTATTGCCTTTTGCTTTATCAGTCTTTCACGAATTTCTTTATAGCTGGTCTGCATTTGCTGCAATTGATGCCTTAAAGTTCGCTCTGGAATTTTCAATGCACATGCTGTTTCAGTCATGGTTGGTATAACTCCATTTTGTAACTCTAGATAATCCTCAACGTATTCGACGATCGTCACTTTTGAATCAGAAACCTTTTCTAATAGTTCTATGTCACGTAGGCATTTTTCTTCATACATTCTATAAGTTAGTGCATCAGCCGAAGGAACACTAACATCCAAAATTTGAGTATTTTCTAAAATAAATACGGCTTGCTTACACCCAAATTTGACATCTTGACCATAATATTGCTGATATGCAGCGGTTAATTGCACATCATCTGGTCTTTGAAAAGGCAGTTCGATCTGAATATTGGGGGTTTCGAGTCCCATCATCTTAAATATATCTTGTAGGAACTTATAGGTTCCTGAGATTTCACATTGCACTCTAAACTGCCCTAAATGGGTATCTAGATCAGTAGGTTGATAAAATAAATGAATCGCTTTATTGTCAATTTCGAGCTGTAAAGAACCAAATAAATGAGTTAACTGTTGGAAACGCACACCATTCAACAAGGCATGATGTAAAGTTTCACTGGTAACGATCAACATGAGAAAAGGACCGTATCCAGCCAGTGCATAATGTTGCCCGATGAACAGACCTTGTTCTGGCGCAATATCCTGACTAATATGTTGCAAAATATCCCATTCAATTGCATCAGGTATAATTGAACTTGGATCTAAAGCATCAGCCTGTATTCCCATATTTGCTAAACGTGCATCCACATCAATACCAACATGACGCATGCCTTGAATCAAATACATCAATCCGAGGATAGATCTCTTCATAATTCTGAATACAATTCTCAAAACTTTAATGTTTTACTATAAAAACATATATAAATGAATTGCCGAAATGATCAAGTTTTACGTCTATACAATCATATTTAATCTCGCCAAAACCTTTAAACTGGCACAAAATTTAGTGGTATAGGGCGTGGACTATGCGTAATGTAAACCAGAATGCAATTCAAAAAACTAAAGTTGCAATTATTGGTGCAGGTTTTGGTGGCTTAGCAATGGCAATTCGACTATTACAAAGCCAAATCAAGGATTTTGTAATCTTAGAAAAAACCAATGATGTTGGCGGTACATGGCGTGAAAATCAATATCCTGGCGCTGCTTGCGATGTGCAATCACACATGTATTCCCTGTCATTTGCACCCAAAACAGACTGGTCGAAGCGCTATGCCGAGGCAGATGAAATCTTTGATTATATTCAAGATATTACTGAACAATACACACTGAAAGATTATTGTAAATTCAATCATGAAGTCACACATGCCGAGTTTGATGAAGATCGTAATATTTGGACGGTAGAATTTAAAGACCAACCTACGCTTGAAGCACAGTTTGTTATCTTTGCTTCAGGTCCACTCCATGTCCCTCAAGTTCCACATCTCAAAGGCATAGAAAAATTTAAAGGTAAGGTTTTCCACTCTTCTCAATGGGATCACAATTACGATCTAAGCGGTAAATCCGTTGCCTCAATTGGTACAGGTGGCAGTGCAATTCAATATATTCCTGAAATCGCACCGGAAGTTAAGCAACTTTATGTTCTTCAACGTACTGCAGCTTGGGTCATCCCTCGTGATGAACGTAAATACTCAAAATTAAGTAAAACATTATTTAAAGCGTCCAATCTCTATCGTCAAATTCACCGTAGTCGTTTGTACTGGACCAATGAATCTCGCGTCGTACCAATTGTACAACCTCAGATTATGAAATATGGTCAAAAACTTGCTGAAGCCTTTATTCGCTTCCAAGTCAAAGACAAAGAACTTGCAAAGAAACTTACACCTGACTTCGTGATGGGTTGTAAGCGTATTCTGATTTCAAATAAATATTTTCCTACCTTCAACCGTAAAAATGTTGAGTTAATCACGGATGGTGTTCAAGAAATTACAGAAAATGGCATAATGACCAAAGATGGTAAAGAACGTCAAATCGATTGCTTAATTTACGGCACAGGTTTTATCACTGATCCACGCATCTATTTGAAGCATTTCAATTGTGTTGGACGCAATGGGATTGAACTCAAACAAGCATGGAAAGATGGCGCAGAAAGTTACTACGGTATTAGCACCAAAAACTTCCCCAACTTGTTCCAGTTATTGGGTCCGAACACAATTCTTGGGCATAACTCTGTGATTTTCATGATCGAATCACAAGTGAATTACATTCTTCAGTTGATCCAAACCGTAGATAAAACAGGTACTCAAGCAATTGAAGTCAAACATGACGTACAGGATCAATTTAACGAACGTGTCCAAGAACAACTTAAAGGTACGGTCTGGCAAGCTGGTGGTTGTAGTAGTTGGTACCAAGCAGCTGATGGTAAAAACTTCTCTTTATGGCCAACCTATACTTGGAGATTCTGGTTAGAAACCCGTAAAGTAAATGTAGCTGATTATAATTTTATCAGTACTACAGCAAATGTAAAAAACAATGCAGCCTAATCAATAATTCTTCATAATAAGCAGGTTATTCGTGACCTGCTTTTTTTATGCAATCTGTCGTCCTTATTTTCCAAATTTTTATTGCAATAAGCTTAGGCTATTTCTTAGCTCCCCACTTATCACAAAAAATTAAGCGATTTGTTTTTCAAATCCTTCCTTATTTTTCTTATATTCTATTAATTAGTGTTGCATTTGAACTCAGCCAAGCGTTGAACCACATTCCAAATCCTATTGCAATTTTACCACCTGCAGTATTAATCGCATTTACCACCTCGATCGGCTCATTTTTCATTTGTTTGATTACCTACAAAATCATTGATCGCCAAAGCGTACAAGGAAGAATTTCATTACATCTATTCATCAATGCATTGAAAAATATTGCTAAAGCATTTTTAGCATTGGGTGTCGGAATTCTGCTTGGCACACTTGTAAATATCTCTAATCTACAAATCACATTTAATAGTTGGTATTTATTACTGATATTTATCTGCTTGATCGGTATTGAGCTCGCCTTTACACAATTTGATCGCAGTTGGTTGAGTTGGAAAATTTTACTTGTTCCTATTGCTGCCATTATTGGCTCGTGTTTAGCCTCTATTTTCAACTATTTTATTTTATCCAATGACTATAGCTTGAATGAAGTGATGGCTTTGGCCCAAGGCTATGGTTGGTATTCAATGTCTGGGATTTTATTCACAGAACTACACTCAGCCAAACTCGGTGGGATTGCCTTATTAACTGATCTGTTCAGAGAAATTTTTGCGATTATATTGATGTATTGTCTGGGTTGGCGTTTTCCACGATCGGCAATTTCAAGTGCTGGCGCAACCTCGATGGATGTCACACTCGCCATGGTCAAACAATCATGTGGTACGCATTACATACCACATGCAATGATGAGTGGATTAATTCTCTCGTTACTTGCGCCACTATTAATCAGCTTGTTTTTAAATCTGAAATTATAATGGCTATTCAGTTTGCTAATTCGTCGATCACACCATAGGCGAACATAGTTCACCTATCCATGAGTAGATTTAAATCGAAGCTAAAATCGACTTTAACATTTCGGTTGGATTGTCTGCTTTAGTGATTGGACGACCAATCACTAAATGTGTAGAACCATCTTGCATCGCTTGATTTGGTGTCACGATACGTTTTTGGTCATCGGCATTTGAGCCTTCAGGACGAATACCTGGGGTTACCAGTGCAAAATCTTGACCAAGCATTTCACGTAAGATTTTGGCTTCTTGGGCAGAACACACCACTCCATTCAAACCACTCTCTTGTGTAAGTTTTGCTAAGCGCTGTACCTGCTCAACAGGTTCAATATCCAAACCAATATCACGTAAATCTTCACGTCCCATCGAGGTTAAAACAGTCACCGCAATCAATTGAGTTTGATAATTTCCCGCCTGCAATCGCTCTACACAAGTTTCCATCATCTTACGGCCACCAGATGCATGGACATTGACCATCCAGACACCTAAATCTGCAGCTGCACAAACAGCTTGCGCAGTTGTATTTGGAATATCATGAAATTTTAGATCAAGGAAAACGTCAAACCCTTTATCTTGTAGGTTTTTAACAATAGATGGACCTTCACGAGTAAAAAGCTCTTTGCCCACTTTTACACGACAAAGTGACGGATCAAGCTGATCTACAATAGTTAGGGCGTCAAATTGGCTTTTTGCGTCTAAGGCAACAATAATACTCACAAATCTAGTTCCATCACATAAAAATCAGTTCATTATAAGATGATTAATAAAATGAACAAAGTAAGAAAGCATCCATAATGAAAAAAGCTTTCTCACCACGATACCTTTCAGCTATCTTTGCTCAGAAATTAATATTGCTCTGGTATCTTGTTCCAATGCTTCGAAAATATGTTCTTGGTCAGCAGGATAACAAATATAATCCCCTTCACCTAACAACACAGAATCAGAAATCAATCCAACCCTTGCTCTACCTTTCATGATAATAATATGTTCAATACTGCCTATCGAATGCGGTTGACTACAACGAGGTGCGCCAGGTTGCGTTGTCAAAATATACACATCTCGTCTAGCTCCTGTTGGACAGGTTGCCAATAAAATTGCTTGATAATGTGCAATCTCCGAAGAAACAGATGGTCCTTCTCCAAAACGAATGACTTGTGTCTGAGCAATATTTGTTTCCATTAACTTCGCGAATGGAATTTCTAAAGCAACACATAAAGCCCATAAAGTTTCGAGACTAGGATTGCCTTGAGCCGACTCTAGCTGAGACAAGGTCGATTTAGCAATACCTGCTCGACGAGCAAGTTCAGCCAAAGATATTCCAGCCTTTTGTCTTTCTCTTTGTAAACCTTTTGCAACAATTTCTATTGGTAACGCCATAAAACACCATAAAGAACGAACGTTCGCTTTGACGAACATATAAATATTATTCTATTATATCGTACGTTCGTTTTATATAGAAAACATAATGCAAGATAAAGACCGATATAATCTAATCAAAGCCATAATACTTATATCTATTGCAACGGGTATTGTTGGTATTTCACTCGGTTCAGTTGCAGCTAGCTTCAATCTACCGATTTGGATACCTTTACTCCTATCCATTACCGTACTTGCTGGGGCAGCCGAATTCACTTTCATTGGGATGATTGCAACTGGTGCAAACCCAATTTTTGCAGCACTGACTGGCATATTAATCAATTTGCGCCATTTGCCATTTGGACTTTCAGTCGCAACATTTATTGAGAAAAATAGGTCTAGGTTTATTGCTTGCCATATCATGAATGATGAAAGTGTCATGTTTGGCTTAAGTCAACAATCGCCACAGTTAAAAAAGTGGGCATATTGGATGTGTGGCTTAGGGATTAGTCTTCTTTGGCCAATCGGTGTTTTGATCGGTTATCTATTAAGTAAGAGCATTCCAGATATTTATGTATTTGGCATTGATGCTGCATTTCCAGCAATTCTTTTCGCACTAATTTTGCCACTATTAAGAAACAAAACAACTCGAAATAGAGTATTCGTCGGCACGACACTATCTTTAGCCTCAATCCCTATACTCCCTACAGGTTTGCCCGTTTTAATATCAATGTTTGGTTTACTTTTGGGGATTAAGTCAAAATGAAAGACAGTCAAAGTTATATCTTTGTTGGAATCGTTATTCTGGCTTTGGGTACATATCTGATTCGTTACTCAGGCTTTTATTTAGCCAATCGTATGACAATCAGAGAACATCATAGACAACTCCTATCTGACTCGGCTTGTGTACTGCTCTTTACATTAGCTGTATTCAATACGCTTTTCACCGAAGGTCACTTTAGTGGCATTAGTAAAATTATCGGTGTTTCCGTTGCTATTATTTTTGCTTGGAAAAAATACTCCCTTATTATCGTTATTTTAGTGGCAATGATGATTACTGCGATCTTAAGATATCTAGGCTTTCCTTAAAATAAAAAAATAGCTCTTTAATCAAATAAAGAGCTATTTTTTAGCTGTAAAATCGTTAGATTTTAAAGCACTTGAAATATCTTAAATTATAGTGGATTACGAGGTTGGCTTTCTGAATTAATATCCATCACCGTTTTCTCATGTCTCACACTGGCTGCAACTTCTGCTGCAGCTTGCTGAGCAAGTTGAATTTGCTCTTTGCGAAGATGGTCAATATCTTTACGTAATCGCTTGATTTCCCAACTCGTTTGAAAAACGCGAAAAACCTGTACGCCCAGCAATAATCCAACCACAACACCCAATGCTAAAGTCAATAAAAGCAAAAGACCTAAACGCATGGCAGGAACTTGAGTAAATAATAAATCTACTGGCAGCTCTGTTGGGTTTTGAAGCACTAAAGCAAGCGAATAGCCAAAAATAACAACGAGCAATGCAATTAATACATAACGCATAAACACCTCAACTCTTAATCAGCGGTTTCGTTTACTGCATCACGAAGTGCTTTACCTGGTTTAAAATGAGGAACAGCTTTTGCCGCAACATCAACAGATTTACCAGTTTTAGGATTCCGACCTAAACGTGGCTCACGGTGATGTAAAGCAAAGCTACCAAAACCACGAATCTCGATACGATCACCAGTTGAAAGTGCTTCAATCATTTGATCGATCATAATCTTTACAGCATCTTCCACTAATGGTTCAGCCAAGTGTGGGTTTTTAAGTGCAATCCGTTCAATTAAATCAGATTTATTAAGTGCTTCAGTAGTCATTGATGACCTCTTTAATTATTGCTACTTCTCAGTTTTTTAATAATAACCTGTTTAAATACAAAACGGTAGCGTAGTACATCAATACTACGCTACCGTTTACAGTATTTTTGTATAAAAAAGTACGTATCTGTTACAAGAAACGTACCTTTTAACAAATTACTTCATTTGAGCTTTAATTAAGTCACCAATGGTTTTAGGACCATTGCTTTCTGCAGTTTGAGTTGCAGCAGCTTGACGAACAGTGTTCACAGCTTCTTTCTCTTCAGCTTCGTCTTTCGCTTTGATAGACAAGTTGATAGAGCGAGACTTACGATCAACGTTGATGATCTTCGCTTCAACTTCTTGACCAACTTCTAGGAACTTAGTCGCATCTTCAACGCGATCGCGGTTGATTTCAGATGCTTTAAGCGTTGCTTCGATGTCATCAGCAAGTTTAACTGTTGCGCCTTTAGCATCAACTGCAGTTACAGTACCTTTAACTAAAGCACCACGTTCATTCGCAGCTAAGAAGTCATTGAATGGATCGCTGTTTAATTGCTTGATACCAAGGCTGATACGGTTACCTTCAGCATCTACAGATAAGATAACTGCTTCAACTGTGTCGCCTTTCTTGTAACGACGAATCGCTTCTTCGCCTTGTTCGTTCCAAGAAATATCAGACAAGTGTACTAAACCGTCGATTCCACCAGATAAACCGATGAAGATACCGAAATCAGTGATTGACTTAATCGTACCAGAAACTTTTTCGCCTTTTTCATTTGCTTTAGCAAACTCTTCCCATGGGTTAGCACGAGTTTGTTTGATACCCAATGAAATACGACGACGTTCTTCATCAACTTCAAGAACCATAACATCAACTTCATCACCGATCTGAACAACTTTAGATGGGTGGATGTTTTTGTTAGTGTGGTCCATTTCTGAAACGTGTACTAAGCCTTCAACGCCTTCAGCGATTTCAGCAAAACAACCGTAATCAGTTAAGTTAGTCACACGTGCTTTAACGATAGAACCTTTAGGATAACGGTTCATGATCGCTAACCATGGATCTTCGCCTAATTGCTTAAGACCTAAAGATACGCGGTTACGCTCACGGTCAAACTTAAGTACTTTAACTGTAACTTCTTGACCAACTTCAACAACTTCTGAAGGATGTTTGATGCGTTTCCAAGCCATATCTGTGATATGAAGAAGACCATCAATACCACCAAGATCAACGAATGCACCGTAATCAGTAAGGTTCTTAATAGTACCTGTAACTGTT
This sequence comes from Acinetobacter sp. 2JN-4, assembly GCF_003687745.1. Lineage (NCBI taxonomy): Bacteria > Pseudomonadati > Pseudomonadota > Gammaproteobacteria > Moraxellales > Moraxellaceae > Acinetobacter > Acinetobacter sp. 2JN-4. The sequence continues at coordinate 78,487 of NZ_RDNY01000008.1, forward strand.
TGGCCTTCTTCAAGTTGAGCAAGTAATGCTTCACGGTCAGCTGAAGATTCAGCTTCCATAACTGCACGACGAGATACAACAACGTTGTTACGTTTCGCATCAAGTTTGATTACTTTAAACTCTAACTCTTTACCTTCAAGGTGAGTAGTGTCACGGATAGGACGCGTGTCAACTAAAGAACCTGGTAAGAATGCACGAACAGGACCGATGTCAACAGTGAAACCGCCTTTAACCTTACCAGAGATAACACCAGTAACGATTTCGCCGTCTTCAAAGATTTTCTCAAGCTTAGTCCAAGTTTCAGCACGTTTTGCTTTTTCACGTGATAAAACTGTTTGACCCATACCGTTGTCAAGTGCTTCAACCACTACGTCAACAGTATCACCAACTTGAACTTCAAGTTCACGTTGTTCATTTAAAAATTCAGCACGATCAACAACGCCTTCAGATTTAAGGCCAGTGTCAACAGTAACCCAGTCAGAATCGATACTAACAACAGTACCTTGGATGACTGCACCCTTTTCAACGTTGAGGTTTAATTCACTTTCTTCAAAGAGGGCTGCAAAAGATTCGGTCATGATATACCTGATAAAGTCCGCGGTCTTGGATCAGACAAGGCCGGTTTAGTTAAGTTGTTACATTGTCCAAAAAATCTGATCAAGCAATGCTTCAACTGATAAAAAATTGTGTATCTATTTTATACGGCTATTGATATAGTCAACCATCAACTGAAATACTTCATTGATACCTATTGTAGAACTATCAATGACATACGCATCTTCAGCGGGTCTGAGAGGAGCAACAGTACGCTCCATATCTCTTTTATCCCTAGCCTGTATGTTAGATAAAATGTCGCTTATTTTAGCATCAAGACCCATGCCCTGCAACTGTTTTACACGGCGCTCTGCACGAGACTCAGCCGATGCCGTCAAATAAATTTTAGCTTGCGCTTCTGGAAAGATCGATGTCGCCATATCACGACCATCGGCAACCAAGCCAGGTGTTTGGATAAATGCACGTTGGCGTTCAAATAAAGCTTTACGCAATTCAGGAACAACCGCAACTTTTGATGCGTACTCTCCAACCTGCTCAGTCCTGATCGTATTGGTGACATCGACACCATCCAACAAGATCAATGTAGTTGTATCCGTTGTTTTGAATTCAATATCCAAATTGAGCGCACAATCAATACATTGCTCTAATTTTACATCCAGTTGGTCGAGCAGATCTTGTTGAAACAGTGACAGCCCGAGTAAACGATAAAGTGCGCCAGAATCTAATAAATTATAATGATAATGAGCAGCAATTTTTGCAGCCAAAGTCCCTTTACCAGATCCACTTGGACCATCAATCGTAATAATATGAACTGTCATTCCCATCTCTTATGCAGCAACTGATTTCGCTAATTTTGAAAATCCTAGTGTAATCGCTGCTTTGAGTTGTGCAAGAACTAATTTGCTTACAAAAGGTGCTTTTGCTGTAAATTCAATCTTATAGGTTACCAAAGTGATATAAGGCGTAATTTCTTTGAAATCAATTTGCCCCAAATGGTGCTTAACCAATCGATTGTTAATTATTTTATATTCAATACGTTGATTTTCTTCTAACAGAGTGATCTCTTCTTGAAGTGGCTTAATTGGACCAAAGCCCAAACGGCGAATTGAACCGATACCATCTGGACGTTTAGGATCAGCAGAATCCTTGACACGCACCACCTGTAACGGTGCAAAAGCTTTACTATAAGTTGCGTGTTTTGACAATAACTCAAAAACCTCAGAGATCGGTGCATTGAATTCTTTTTGTATGGTGATTGCATTACGCATAGTTTCGCCTTTTTAATTAAACCAAAATCATCGGAGGCTTAGTTTGCCACAATCGCTGAGACATTTTGAATCATTTAAGGACGTTTTTTGATAAACGGCTTTTCTTCTTTTCGCTTCTTCTTTGTTTAAAAAAATCACTGAGTTGAGTTGAACATTCCGCTTGTAAACAACCTTGTTTAAAGGTGAATTTATGGTTGTAATAACCATTTTCAAGCAGTTGACGGGCACTGACCAGTGAACCTGCCTTAGGCTCAGTTGTAGCAAACACTACACGTTGAACACGCGCGTGAATTAAAGCCCCCACACACATTGTGCAAGGCTCAAGCGTGACATAAAGCGTGGCATCATCAGGAAGTCGGTAATTATTGATAGATTGACAGGCCATACGTAGCGCTTGAATCTCTGCATGCGCCGTAGGATCCGAAAGTTTGATCGGGGCATTATAGCCCACCCCAATGATTTCACCTTGGCTGACAATAACAGCCCCTACAGGAATCTCCCCCTGAGCTGCGGCTAATGCAGCCTGCTCGTAAGCAAACTGCATCCAATGTTCATCATTACTATTATTTTTACTCATATGCCTTAAACAATAATACCGTATTGTCTTAACAAAGCATTCCAGCTATCAATATTTGTCACTGGTGGACAATCAGATAAAATATCTTTTAAAGTAATTTTCTCTGTCGCTTTCCATTCTGGAGAGAGATCTTTGTCCACTAAGCGAGCACGCACGCCTTCTACGAAGTCAGGATGACGGATTTTCCAATCAGAAATCTGAGCTTCTAGCGCAAAAACCTCATCCCAAGCATGACCCTGTTTACCCCATTGCCAAAGTAACCACGTGATCGCTGCTGTACTCGGTGACCCCTTTTGCAAGTTCTCACTTGCCTGACGCAACCAATCACTACTCGCCTCACTCAATCCGATAATTGCCTGATAATCAAATTCAAAGTTTTGACCACGACAAACACTATGAATAACATCAATCGAATTTTGCAAAGGACCTGCTGCAACTGGACGATGCAGACTATTTAATGTGTCATCAATGGCACGGAAAGCACCTGCTGGATAATGATTCCAATCTACATTTAAGACTTTTTGCAAGACATTATCACGTTGCGCTTCACAGATATGTGTCGCCCAACCGATACTAAATGCACCAGCAGCCGTCATAATCGATCCAGTTAGACCAGTGAACAAACCAATTTGTCCCCGATCGGCCAGAAATCGACTTCCCCCTACATCTGGATATAAACCGATATTGATTTCAGGCATAGCCAAACGTGAATAAGGTGTCACTAAACGGAATGGAGCCGCCATGAATAAACCAAGCCCACCACCCATCACATAGCCTTCACCCCAAACTACAATCGGCTTAGCATAATTATGAAGTAATAGGTCTAAGGCATATTCTTGCTCAAAGAATTTATTCGCAGTGTCAACTTCTTTATTTACAACCAATTGACGAAGCTTACGTACGTCTCCACCTGCACAAAATGCTTTTGGTGTGGTTGAATCTAACCAAATTGCTTTGACACTTTCATCATCATGAAAATGCTCAAACACTCGAAAAAGTGCAGTTACAATAGACTCGTCTAATGCATGTAAAGATTTTGGTCGGTTAAGACGAATGACTCGCCAACCATTTTTTTCTTGCTCAATAACCAAATCAGGATGATAGCTATTTAAATCAGGAGAAGTCATTATGCGTCCAATTGCCAGTCTATAGGCTCAATGCCATGTTGTTTCAAATAATGATTGCTTTTAGAAAATACTTTACAGCCAAAAAAACCACCACGGTTTGCCGCCAATGGCGACGGATGAGCTGCACTTAATACGAGATGTTTATTACGATCAATACGTTGTCCTTTACGCTGTGCATAAGCACCCCATAAAATAAAGACCACGTGTTCGCGCTGCTCATTTAATACATCGATCACAGCGTCTGTAAAATCTTCCCAGCCTTGCTTTTGATGAGAAGTTGGTTGGCCTGCCTCTACGGTCAGTACACTATTCAACAACAGCACACCCTGCGCAGCCCACTTATTCAAATCACCATGCCGAGAAATAGGCACGGCCAAATCACTATGCAATTCATGGAAAATATTACGTAAAGAAGGTGGTAATGCAACCCCTCTTTGCACAGAAAAACTTAAACCATTGGCTTGATTTGGCCCGTGATATGGATCTTGACCTAAAATTACAACTTTAACAGCACTCAAAGGCGTTGTATTTAGTGCATTAAAAATATGTTTACTTGGTGGGTAAATCGTCTTCTCTGCAAGTCTTTGCTGTTGCAAGAACTCACGTAAATGATCCATCTTCTGACCGAGCAGAAATTCTGATAATGAGATTTTCCATGACTCATCCAGCTGAACTTTACTTAACTTGTCCTGTTGCTGTTCAGTAAATTGCATCAATGTTCCTTGAGATAAATTCACTCCCTTGAGTGAGTAGGTACTTAAATATTAACTTGTAATTCTACATTCGGGTTTTGAAATCGCATTCCATTTTTCAAGCGCTCATACATTTGTGGATCACTCCACTCACTTTGAACCTGCTCTGAAAAAACGATTTGATCTAGGCTCAATATGCCCATTTGTTCATTATCAATATCTTCTTGAAAACTTTGTGCATAACCCGTATCAGTTTCGTGAACAATCACCGAATATACTTCAACATCCCCTTCGCCATTCTGGGTAACGGTTGAATTTAATACTTGTTGCGCAAGAAAAAAGAAAATACGAGAAAATTGTTCTGCTGATGGTGAAACAGGCAAAGCCACCCAACGTGCGCTAAAGGTTTTGCATGCATCAATATACGCAGCATCGTCTTTTTGCCAATAACAAATCGCATGATCAAAACTATCAAATAGTTCTTTAATCACGCCTTTAAGCAGTCCAAAATCATAAACCATTTGCCCATGATCTAACTTTGACGCTTTTAGTAATAATTCAACTTTATAGCTATGCCCATGAATCGAACGCTTACAGCGATCCGATGTACAATTTCGTACAATATGCGCGTTTTCAAACTTAAATAATTTACGAATTAACATGCACCAAGCTGATCTTTTTTGCAAACAAGCTTTATTATAAAGCAAAAAAACAAGCATTGGGATTGAATTTAAATCTTGTGACTATTCAATAATCCAATCTACTCACTTAAAAGGGGCAAGACTTCTTGAATAGACAGCAACTTGTTTATCTTGTCGGTGCATCGAGCTGCTAAATTGGCGCTTCCGCTCACTTAAAACAACTTCTATTTGTGCAGTAAAAAATGAGGATTTACTGTCTAACCACGTCGCCGCATCTGCCTTATTTTGCTGCTCTATTCCTGAAAAAGCATTGAGCTTCCACAAATCTTCAACATTATTGAAATACGATAAATCAGCTTGTTTTGTTTTTAATTCTTGCTCTACAGCATTGACATCGACGCTTGGATCAATACTTGCCAACAATAATGCCGGCGCAGTGTTCATATTAATTTTTGTTGGTTCTGGCAATGCCGTAATATATTGCTTAATCAAATCGTAGTTTTTCCCTTCGAACCCTCTAACCAACTTCAATTCTTCAATACTGTGAAATTTGGTATTTGGAGCTAGATAAGAAGGATCTAATCCTTGATAATAATTACTCTCAGCACCCATCGCACCTGTTGTTTCATCATCAGTATCTTGCCAATCAATCACAGCTTGGCTTAGCTCTGCGGGCAAACCAACACGCTGTAAAAGTTTTTCAAACCAGCGACGAGCCAAATCATCAACTTCATTGCCATTTGCTTTTACCAAATTATTTAAGTTGAATTTTCCAGATTCATCCACTAAACGACCTTGAACAGAACCACCATCAACAGGAAATGATGGCATTGGTTTGGCCCAATTCTCTTGTAAATGATCAACACTGTTACCGTTATCGCTATCTTGAATCAACAACTCCGAGAAAAATGCTTCGGCACTTTTGGCATAAAGTAAAGATTGATTCTGACGCATCAAATAGCCTGTATTTTCAGCACTATTACTTTGTCGTTTTGCAATGGTTGCTGCAAGAATCGTCGCAAGTGCAACCATAACCAAGATCGTAAGCAATGCAATACCACGTTGAGACGCATATGTCTTCATAGCAATTACTGACCACCCTGATTGTTGCTGACCAAGCTATATATCCACTCATAGTCTGTACCTGCGACCGTGAGCTGTATTTTAAAACCTAATGGTAATTTTTTTAATTCATTCACATTATTTGAATCACTCGTGTTTTCTGGCCACTCCGACAATTCCTGAGGATTCAATACCAGTACTTTAAACTGATCAACATTTTCTAACAAAGTACTTGAAATCGGCTGCACACGATTGGGGATGTTTAAATTTGCATATTTCAAACGATAGACTTTTTTTTGTGCTTCATCAAAACGATATTCAATACGCTCGTAAGGAGATAAGCCTTGTTTCAATGGATCAGATACACCAGCTTTACTGAACATAAAACTTCGATCATCCAACACCACGGCAGCCTGAAGCTGTCGTCCATCATTAGCCGTTAAAGGAATAATTTGTAAGCTGTCTCTTAAAACCTGTTGATAAGCATCCTGCAAAGCGAACAAATGTACCTCATGTTCGGCATTACGGTCTTTCACTTTTAGTAAATAGTCAAATACTTTCCATCCCAACATCGAAAGCACAGCAAAAATCGCAATCGCAACCAGCAATTCCACCAAAGTAAAAGCTTGCTGTTTATATTTCATCATGTCTTCGCTTGTTCAGGATAGTTAAAAAATACTATATTGCTAATACCTGCTTCTACTTTATCCTGATCAACGTTAAACAAACTTATCTGTAACTCAATACGTTGTATTTTGGGGCTAATTGTAGGTTCAGCTTTTTTATCAATTTGCCACGTTTCACCTTGTGAAGAAACTTGCTTTGATTGAGTTCCATCTAACCATTCTTTATTCATTTCCATCATCGCAACTTCATTCATTGCAACAAATTGAGCTTTGGTCCGCAAAATCGCATTTGAGGTTGCTTGAGTGTATTGCATTGCAATTTTAGTCAATGCAATCGCAGCCACTGCAAAAATCGCAAGTGCGACCATGACTTCAAGTAATGTAAATGCCTTATTCTTCTTCATTTACTTTACCCAAATGATCCAGCGACAGCTCATGTCCAATCGGTCGTTGCTCATAATAAAATTGAATTCGAACAGGCTTCACCTCACCATTGCCAAACCAAATCAGTTGTGGCGCCCTGCCACCTAATAGATCGTCATTCTGTGCTCTTTTATAATTTTCAGTATCTAAACTTTGAATGCTAAAAGATACATTTTTCGGTAACTGACGAGGTTTGAACTCTTTATAAACCTGCCAAATACGATCCGCTTGTTGAATACGCTCATGACTTTGATCATGATATTCAAACAGGTTATAACTAAAAGATGAAACATCTGTTGCATTTTGAGTATTTAACGCAAAAACTTTTGCTTGATCTGTGGCTTCTTTATTGATTTTCTTAAGATCAAGAATAAACATTTCCCTAGCTTGCATCGCTCTACGCTGATCAACACCACCGATATTCAAGACCACCAAAGATGTCATGATGGTCATAATCACAATCACCACCATGATCTCAATCAGGGTAAATGCTTGTTGCGATCTCAGTGAAGACTTCATTTTATTGGTCACGAAGATGAAACTTGTTCAAGCTGCTTAGGCATAGCCAAAGCTTGCTCAATATAAGCGACTCGTAATGTATCTCTAGAACCTAAATAGCGCTGATAAAAACTTGAATTTAGGATAACTGCTGCACCATAGGTCAAAGACCAAATAGATGCTAAATAATCACGGGTTGTCATACTACTGTTAATATCAAGCAAATAACTTTCCGTCATTCGAATGATAATACGTAATCGTTGACGGCGAATCTTATATAACTCACTAAATAATTGCTGAATACCTTGTGCTGTCGTTGATAAACGCTCTTCAATTTGATGAAATAGTGCGGTACGTTCAGGATGGTGTAAATGATGCAACATAAAAAAAGCTAAATGCTCTGGAAAGCTTTTTTCTATATCTTGAATCATTGCTAACAACATTCGCTCATTGCGAATAATCAACAACATATATAATTCATCTTTACTCTGAAAATGCTTATATAAGGTGCCTTTTGCAAGATCCAATTCAGCCGCAAGAGCATCAAGCGTCATGCCCGCTTCGCCATTTTCTAATAGGAGTTGCTCAGCGATTTGAAAAATTAATACTTCTCGTGCTCGAAACTGAGCTTGACGATCCATTTTCACGTGATAACTCTCTTTCCTAATACAACAAAAACCGTTTATTTAAAATTTAAAAGATTTTCAAAATTCTGTGTTGTAATCACACCAATTTCTTCAACTGTTTTATCATATACATCAGCCAAGGCTTTTGCTACATACGGAACATATTTAGGTTCATTGGTTTTTCCTCGATAAGGCATAGGCGCCAAATAAGGACTATCCGTTTCAATCAATACACGATCTAACGGAACTTGTTTCGCAACATCACGCAGATCTTGGGCATTTTTAAAAGAAATAATACCTGAAAAAGAAATATAATAACCGCAATCTAAAACTGCTTTTGCTGTTTCCCAGTCTTCAGTAAAACAATGCAATATACCGTGGGTCGATTGTTCTGCCCGAATAATATCAATCGTATCGTGCTTAGCGGAGCGCGTATGTACAACCACAGGCTTCTTCACAATTTTTGATGCTTGAATATGTCGAGCAAAACACTGTTTTTGCTCAGCGACAAAATCTGTACTGTGATAATAATCTAAGCCTGTTTCCCCCAAAGCCCAGACCTTTTCGGATTGGGCTAGTTCGACTAAATAGTCCGTTGTTGCACGTGCCATAACATGACCATCTTCACAGGGATGCACACCCACTGTATAACCCACATCATCATGACGGGAAGCAATTTCTGCCAGTTTAATATGGTCATCAAGATCAACGGAGATTCCCATAAATTTTGAGACACCCGCAAGTCGAGCTTGTGCGAGTGCTTGATCTAGATTCCCATCATAAGGACTCAAATCTAACAGGGTTAAATGGCAATGCGTATCAACAAACACTCTTTCTTCCTATTCATGACGCTTACATCGTATAACTTGGACGATCCATACCTTTAGAACCTGCCAATAATTTCTCAGCCTCGTTCTTATAATACACACCTTTTTCGCCAGCCAACTGAATCGCAAAACCTTGTGGCTTGAAATGTGTCTGTTTGTGCGAGATCCAAATGACTTTACCAGTGAGCGGGATCTTTTGTGATTGCTCTGGTAGTGTCGCCAAAATAAAAACTTCCTGTCCCATTTTTACTGCTTGTTTAGTTGGGACAAATAATCCACCGCCTTGTACAAAAGGCATATAGCTCGATTGTAGAGTGGCCTTATCAGGAATATTGACCTGTATAATCCCACCCATCATTTGATGTTGCATAACCTTCCCCTGTTAAATACATAAAATTATCAATATCATTCCACATTGATAAACTTATAAAAACTATCAATTCGCTTTGATCTGTTTTATAAACGTCCTTTGAATTACCGCTTACTTAGTATCTATACATGATTTATCATTTGATTATAGAAAACAATCCTACAAACAACAAATACTGTTTCAGCAAAATGTTGCGAAAGAACACAAAACGGCTTGTATTTAGCTAGATTAGGAATTTTACATAGACCTTTCAGCACATAACATTAGACCAAGCCTTCAAATCATGCTTATGACAAAAGCTAAAAAACCGCTCATAATCAGATTACATTATGAACGGTTCAATTCGTTTTAAAAGGACTTACTTTTCAGTGCACTTATAATCAAAATTGAGTTTACTGATCGTTTGATCGGTATGTCGTGTCACAACAGCGATCTGCCGCGCCCCTGCTTCAATATAAAGTTTACCGCTAAACTGATTCGATTTTGCATTTTGTTGGTTATGATTAAATGAGTAGCTATACACGCACTCATAGGATTGTGAACCATGATTAGATGCGTTGATCAGAATAGAAGAGCCTTTGATATTTGACTCAAACTTGGGCTCAGCCATCGCAATGGCTGGTAAAATTACAAGTGATAATGCAACAGCTATAGATCTTATTTTCATCACTATATTCCTTATTTTTTGCTATTATTGTGAAGTACCTCACATTTTATATAAAATAAGTTCGGAAGTTATAATAAAAAACAATTTAAATACAATCTTTACAAAACATCTTAAAATGCAGCGCAGCCTCATGAATAACTATCCAATTAGCCGAAAAAATATTGATTCTTGCGAATCAAAAGCATGATAGCCCATCACTTTGTTATTGCGAAAACCCAAGCTCAACATTCATCAACTGAATAAACAACTCATCTACGACCAATTGCGATTGTACATTCTGCGCCACCATCAGTTTCTTTTGTTGGACGTCAGTATAAATCGCAAATAAGCGTTCTAAATGATATTGTTCAGCTAAATCCTGAAAATCTAAATCATCATTTCTCAATGATTGATTCAACTTAAAACTCATTAAATCTGCTAATAAATATTCGAACATGGTCATAAATTCTGTAAAACTTAACTCTTTAGACCATTTGTTGGCATAGTGCAACGGCATACTTTTTTCAGCTACTAATTTTAGCCAATCACTTAAGAACGAAGTGCGTTTTTGCAACCAACCGCTTTGCTCTATTTCAATCGCAGTCAACGGCATTCCGTTGGCTAGATTTAGCAATAATGAAATATGTTGAGTGCTAATATTTGGAACTTGTTGTTGCACAAATGACTGTGCATCTTCCACACTTAAGCGATCTAAAGCGAAACGTTGCAAACGACTGCGAATCGTTGCAGGTAATTTTAAGTAATGATCAGCAAGTAAAATCAAAATGACTTTCTCACCCGGTTCTTCAAGTGTTTTCAGTAAAGCATTTGCTGAAGCCATATTTAAAGCTTCTGCAGGTTCAATCACGATAACTCGCCAACCCTCACCAGTTTGCTGAACAAAAGGAAGTAAATCTCGTATTTTTTCTATTTTAATTTTCGCATTTTGTTTTTTATTGTCTTCATCTGTGGTGATATGCACATAATTCGGATGTGTATCAGATTTCAACCATTGGCAGCTTGCACATTCTCCACAGGCTGCTTGTGGCTGTTTATTCGCACATAATATCCAAGCAACAAAGCGTTCAGCAAACTCTTTTTTAGCACAGCCTTGCTTGCCATAGAATAATAGGCCATGCCCTATTTCAGGAAAGCGGGTTGTCAGCAATCCCCAAGTTTGTTCATGCCAAGCGTAAGTTTTTGTAGACTGGATATCGACGATCATATTATTCAAATGCACTCACTGGCATTGCATTGAGTCGATCTAAATCAGCTTGAGTATCGACACCTGGTGGTAAGTTGGCTTCGGCAACTGCGATCGCAATACGATGACCATTTTCTAGCACTCGAAGTTGCTCTAAACTTTCTAATTGTTCTAATTGACCTTGATCCCATGTGACATATTCTTGTAGTAACTTCACTCGATAAGCATATAAACCTAAATGACGAAATGCCTGATCATGTACCTGAGCTTCAGCTTGTTTCGCGCCATCACGATCATATGGAATTGTGGCACGACTAAAATAGAGTGCTTCATTGCGATTAGACATCACGACTTTAACAATACTATCGCGTTGAAACTCATCTAAATGATAAATTCGCTCGCACAATGTAGACATTGAACACTGCGGATTATCAACAAGAAGCTGTGTTACTTGTTTAACGAGCCGTGCAGGAAGTAATGGTTCATCACCCTGAACATTGACAATAATATCGTCTGCTGCCCAACCTTTAAGGCGTGCAACCTCACTCAAACGATCCGTCCCAGATGGATGATCCGCACTGGTCATAACCACATCTACCCCTTCAGCACGACAAGCATCAGCAATTCGAGGATCATCAGTCGCTACACATAAATCATCGAAACCTTCAACCTTCCGCGCTTGATCGACCACACGTAAAATCATCGGACGACCATGAATCAATAAAAGGGGTTTTGCTGGCAAACGAGAACTCGCAAAACGAGCAGGTATAACGATATGTTTCATGGTGATTCTCTAAGAAAATTGAATACCAACTTGTTGCAACTGCTGTTTCAACAAGTCATAACAATCAGATGATAAAACGGCCTCAACAGGTACAACCCAAATTGGTATATTAAATTCAGGATGCTGTTGCAACAAACTTTTAAACTTTACAGCATCTTTTTCAGTCGTAATAATTGCATCTTGCGAATCAAAAATTAAATCTGCGATTTCATAATCATAGTGATCTGGAAATTCATGTGCTTGATATTGACTCACACCCAGCTTACTTAGTGTCTGATAAAAGCGCTGCGGAAAGCCGATCCCAACGACAGCATTAAAATATTGGTTCGCATCAAACCAACTTAACTCTAAATGATTGTTGAGTAGATAAGGTTGCCCAACATCTAAATGCATATTGTTATGTGGCTGAGCAACTTTAGTATGTTCGATAACTGTGCTGCTTTTTAATCTTGATTTTGGTTCTCGCAAATACCCTTCAGGTAATAGCTTTTCATTGCCTAAACCACGGTTTTGATCCAATACAATCCATTCAATCTGACGACCTAAAGCCCAATGCTGAAGACCATCATCGCTAATAATCAAATCAAGATCACCAACAGTTTGCAACAATAACTCTATAGATGCTTGACGATTAGGCCCAACTGCCATCGGGACATCGGTCGACTGAACAATCAAACAAGGTTCGTCACCAACAATGGAAGGTTCAGATAGCTGTTCAACTTTTGCAGGAAAAGGACCCTGTCCGCCATAACCACGACTGATCACCCCAACACGCACACCTTGCTGTTGCAAATATTTGACCAACTCAATCAGCAATGGGGTTTTGCCGCTTCCACCAACCGTAATATTACCAATCACCATGACAGGCACAGGCGCGTGATAAACCCTTTTGATACCTACTGTATACAAGCTTTGATTTAGACAGAAACCAAACCGATATAACCATGACAATGGGCGCAAAACAATTAACCATGAAGCTTGTTCATTCCAAGCATCTTGTATACGTTGCGCCATCGACATGATTAATCTTCCTCAAAATTACGCTGATGTAACTGGTAGTACATACCATGTTTAGCAAGTAACTCTGTGTGCGTACCCTGCTCTATAATCGCACCTTTGTCCATGACGACAATAAGATCTGCATTTTCAACTGTTGATAGGCGGTGTGCAATCACGATAGTGGTACGACCTTGCATCGCCTCATCAAATGCTTGTTGAATGAAGTATTCGGACTCATTATCAAGCGCACTGGTTGCTTCATCTAAAATCAAGATCGGTGAATTTTTCAAAATTGCTCTTGCAATCGCAATTCGTTGACGTTGACCACCAGATAGATTTAAACCTTGCGCACCTAGAACGGTGTTATATCCATGCGGCAACTCCATAATAAAGTCATGCGCATAGGCTGCTTTCGCCGCTGCAATGATTTGCTCATCACTTGAATCTTGCAGTTGTCCATAGGCAATATTGTCACGTACGCTACGGTTGAATAGCACTACTTGTTGGTTCACCATCGCAATTTGCGAACGCAAACTAAGCAACTCAATCTCTTGAACAGGAGTATCATCAAAATAAATCTGACCGCGACTCAGTTCTTGGAAGCGCGGCAACATATTCACTAACGAGGTTTTACCCGCACCAGAACGCCCAACCAATGCAATCGTTTGCCCAGCTTTTATATCTAAAGTGAAATCTTTAATCGCATGGGTGCCATCGCTATATTGCAAATTTGCATGATCAAATCGAATATTGCCTTTCAATGCAGGTTTTAATTGGCCTTTATTTTCTTCTTCTGGTAGATCCAATAATTCAAAAACCGAATGCGCAGCCGCTAAACCACGTTGTAGTTTTTCATTGATATCCGTTAAGTTTTTCACTGGCTTAGAAATCAAACCTGCAGCAGTAATATAAGCCACAAATTCACCTGCTGAAGTATCACCAAACACTTGCGGTCTTAACGCTAACCAAAGAATAAGTGCCATTGCACAAGACAAAACAAGCTGAACAACAGGACTGTTAATATTTTGAACCACGACCATTTTTAAACCACGGCGAAGGTTTTCTACCGATGATGTATAAAAACGTTGTTGTTCGAAAGCTTCACCTGTAAAGCTTTTGACTACTGAATTACCATTAATGGTTTCTTGAACCACGTGATTGACATCACCCATGGTATTTTGCACTTGCAGTGAAAGTTTACGCATTCGTTTCGCAGCAACACGAACCAAAATTCCAATCACTGGCATAAATACAATAATACAAAGCGTTAAGCGCCAGTTGGTATAAAATAAATAACTCAGCAACGCGATCACAATTAAACCATCTTTTACGACGGTTTGCAGTGAGTCCGATGAGGCTGCTGTTAACTGTTGTACGTTGTACATTAACTTAGAACTGATGTGTCCTGAAGTATTATCAAGATAATATTGTGCAGGTAGCCTTAGGAGTTTCGCATAAACTTCTTGACGGATACTAAACACCAATCTTCTTGAGATTACTGCTGTAAAGTAGCCACCTAAAAACAAGCCTATGCCACGGAAAAACATGAGCAAAATAATTAAAACGGGAAACCAGTTTAAATTTTCTCGACTACCTTCCTGAATCGCATCAATAATATATTTAAGTAGTTTAGCGACCGAGACCTCTGTGGCGGCATTGATACTAAAACCCAGCAATACTAATAAGGCGACGCCCCAATAAGATTTTAAATAAGTTAAAAGACGCAAATAGACTTTAAAATCTTGATTCACTCAGTAAAACCTCTAGTTGGAACTTTAGTGCTAATGTTGACATTGACAAAGCCAAGCTGTCCTGCCACATCCATCACACGAATCACATCTTGATGTGCTGCACTTGAATCAGCGGCAATAATGAACATAAAATCTCGGCGATCTTGGGCAACTTGTTTAATTGCGGTGCTTAAGTCAGCAATTTCTTTGCTTGATAATGCTTGACCATTCACAGAATAATACCCTTTTGAGTCTACCATGATTTCAATTTTGTGATCGAATTGTTTCGGCGGAACGCCTTGCGCATCAGGCAGCGTAAGATTTATGCGACTTTGCTGACTAAAAGTGGTTGAAAGCAATAAAAACACCAAAATAAATAACATGCAATCAATCATTGGTGTCAAATTAATATGAATATCTTCAACCTGAGAACGTTTAAATTTCATCATGACACCTATGCTTAGCTTGCGCGACGGTGTTCTTGTACATGCGCCGCTTTCTTATAAAAAAGTGCAGCATGAAACAATGTTGATTGTTGCTCTAACTCAGCAACATATTCATGTACGACACGCTGAAAATAGCGGTAGGCAATCATGGCAGGAATCGCAATTAACATCCCGACAGCAGTGGTAATTAAAGCCGTCGAAATCCCCGGCATCATCATGCTGGCATTCCCCGAAGAACCAATATCAACCACCAAAAAAGCCTCAATGATGCCAATGACCGTACCCAACAAACCCAGTAATGGTGCGATTGCACCTAATGTACCTAAAAAATTAATATTTTTTTCTAGATGACTGATTTCTTGTGAAGCTGTGGCTTCCATTTGAGCACGAGCAAATTGCTCACCTTGGCTTTGATGTGCATAACCCGCTGTTAGGATACGACCTAAAGGGCTGTTTTGAGCGGCATCATTTTCTAAATTTGAAATAACTGATTCTACATCAGCCCCCTGAATAAGGAGTGCTTGAGGTAAAACCTGCGAACGCTTCAAACGAATGAAACGTTCAATAATAATCGCAACCGTAAAAATTGATGAGAGAATAAGGGGCAGCATTAACCAACCACCCGCTTTCACAAGTTCCCACATATTATTCCCCAATAATATTTAAAAATATAAAAGGATGGTTTCTCAATGTTATCAGTTTAGTTCGGTAAACAAATATTTAGGATTCCATCCAACTCATCCAATGAATGATATTGAATCACTAATTTCCCTTTGCCTTTTTGATTATGGTCTATTTTCACATTTGCCCCAAAACGTTCAGATAACTTTTGAGTCAGTTGTTCAATATCTGGAGAAATTAGTGCCTTTTCCTTTTCAGGCTTCGGTTCATTCCACTCACGAACCAACTGTTCAGTTTGACGTACCGATAAGCCTTTTTCAATAACGATATCTACAACTGCGATTTGGTCTTTGGCCTTTAGAGTCAAAATGGCACGTGCATGCCCCATATCAATTTGACCTTGCTGCATAAAGTCTTTAATTGGGTCGGCCAAGCTGAGTAACCGCAATAAATTGCTCACTGTGGTCCGTGCTTTACCAACGGTTTCAGCAATCTCCTGATGACTTAAACCAAATTCTTCATGGAAACGTTGCAATGCCAAGGCCTGATCGATCGGATTTAGATCTTGACGTTGAATATTTTCAATCAACGCCAAAGCAATCGCCACTTGGTCATTGAGTTCACGCACAATTGCAGGAATTTCTGTCAATCCCGCCATTTGTGCTGCACGCCAACGACGCTCACCCGCAATAATTTCGTATGGATACTGTTCATCGTCGACAGGACGAATCACAATTGGCTGCATCACACCATGTTTTTCAATCGAAGAAGCAAGCTCTTTTAACTCTTGCTCCTGAATAAAACGACGCGGCTGATACTCCCCACGCTTCAATAAATTGACATCAATCTGCTTGAGTTGACCATGATCTAAAGCTTGTGCCTCAAGTTGCAATTTCTCTTTCTGAATTGAACCCAGTAGCGCATCTAAACCACGACCTTTAGCCAACCCGCGTTTTTTGATGCTCATACAGCACTTCCTTTTTTCACTTTACTTTTCTTCAATATTTCTGCGGCCAAATTCAAATATGCAACCGCACCTTTCGAGCTTTTTTCAAAATAGATCACAGGTAAACCGTGTGCAGGCGCTTCAGCCAAACGGATATTCCTTGGTACAACCGTATCATACAGTTTCTTACCAAAATATTGCTCCAACTCAGCTGAGACATCACGTGTCAATGCATTACGAGCATCGTACATGGTACGTAATACCCCAACAATTTCCAAGTTTGGATTAAGGGCTTTTTGTATACGATCAATTGTTTGTGTTAAATCAGCCAACCCTTCCAAAGCATAATACTCACATTGCATTGGAATAATTACACCATTAACTGCAGCCAAGGCATTGACCGTAATAAGGCTTAAACTCGGTGCACAGTCGACAATAATATAATCATATGATGCAGCAATTTCTTGCAATGCATTTTTTAGAATAAACTCACGTCCATCTTGCTCTGCGATTGCAAGTTCTACACCTGCAAGCTCACGATTTGCACCTAAAACCTTATAACCCACCTCGGCTTTTTGAATTGCAGTCTCGATCGGAACTTCACCTAGAAGGACGTCGGTTATTGAATAAAGAAGATCATTTTTTTGAACGCCAGACCCCATCGTGGCATTGCCTTGTGAGTCCATATCAATCAATAAGACGCGTTTCTTTAAGATCGCCAAGGATGCAGCAAGATTTACGGCTGTCGTGGTTTTCCCGACACCACCTTTTTGGTTTGCAATCGCAATAATTTGAGCCATGATTACCCTTAATATTTTTTATTGAATACGTTGAAGTAAAAGTAAATGACGCTGTTCATCCAATCTTGGTACCCGAAGCTCAATCACTTTACACGAATATTTATCTTTCAACTGCTCAACCTCATCCGTTGGGATTAAGCCTTTCATCGCAGCAATGATACTCTGCTCACGCATATAAGGTTGTGCTGCATCCACAAAGTCAGACAATGAGGCAAAAGCTCGACTTGTAATGACATCGAAATGACCAAGCTCATTGATGCTTTCTTCATTTTCAACACGTGTTTGCACTGCAATTACATTTTTTAGCTTCAAATCTGCAATAAATTGTTTCAAGAAACGAATCTTTTTACCATTTGAATCTAACAACACACAATGACGTTCTGGTTGACACAATGCAATGATCATGCCCGGCATACCACCACCTGTACCGACATCCAACAAACGCCCCTGTGGTAAATCCTTTAAGATACTTAAACTATCCAATAAATGTTTAACCAACATTTCTTTAGGATCGCGAATAGCCGTCAGGTTATATGCCTTATTCCATAGCACTAAAGCATCTTGATATTTCAACAACAGTGTTAGGGCTTCTTCGCTCAGGCTTAATCCTAAGGCTTGACTTCCTTGCTTTAATTCTTGAAAAAAAGGATGCATAACTGTGCAACATCTCGATAAATTTGCTGTGCAGTATACCGATTTCTGATACAAGACACAGTAGGACTTGTTGAACGATTATGCAGTTAAACATTTTACAGCATGATAAACTGCACAATCCTTTGTATTTTGCCATTCTTCATACAAATCAAAGATAGACAACGTATTTATAAAAGCTCGCCGTGCTGAATCTGTTGATCAAGTTGCTCTAAACGCTCAGGCGTTCCAACATCCACCCAGACGGCTTGCATTTTCTCAGCCGAAACCTGCTGTTGTTGCATCGCTTGCTTTAACAATGGTGCTAAAGGTCGCTTTCCGCCCTCTAAACCAGCAAACATTTGTGGAGATAATACCGCCACACCACTATAAGTCAGCGCCTCACCCAGTTGTGCCTGCTCAAAAGTATAAGCGTGCTCATTTGCAAGAATAAAGTCACCTTTTAGATGTTGTGGTGGGTTTTCAACCAAGACCAAATGCGCTTGTTTGTGATCAAGATTAACTTTCAACAATGAAGAAAAATCCATGGTTGTCCATACATCACCATTGACCAAGATAAATGGTTCATCACCTAACAAAGGTAATGCATTGATGATTCCACCTGCTGTCTCTAAACCTTCGCCCTCATGTGACCAAAGAATAGTTACACCAAATTGAGCGCCATCACCTAAAGTAGCAACAAGTTTATCAGCCAACCAAGCCGTATTAATGACGATTTCAGTCACACCGATTTGTTGTAGCTTTTCAATATGCCAAACAATCAATGGCTTCCCACCCACTTCTAACAATGGTTTTGGTGTGTGTAAGGTTAAAGGTCGCATGCGGTTGCCTAGACCCGCAGCAAGAATCATCGCTTTCATTATGCCGCAACCTCGTAATCACCATACTTCACAATAAACTTTGGCATCACCACATCACGAATAAACTGCATAAAATCATTTAATTCATTATAGCCTTGGCTTTCTTCAAGCAAATACCACATCACTCGTGGCAAGTCATTTAAATAACCAGATTTTCCGTCGCGCTCAAACAAACGTACAAAAATACCTAGAATTTTGAGATGGCGCTGAATCGCCATAAGATCTGCATCGCGTTTGAATTGTTCAAAACTACGGTTTTCTCTGGCAGAGTTAGGCAACAAATTATAAAACACCTCAAACCAGTGATACACACGTTCAGCGTTCCATTGCACATAGGCATCACGTGTAATCGAAATGAGATCATAAGTATCAGCACCAATCACAGCATCCTGAAAATCAATCACACCTAAATCTTGTTCACTCTCAATTTTCATGAGGTTGCGACTATGAAAGTCACGGTGCACAATCACTTGTGGTTGATTGGTCGCCTCGACAGCCAGAAAGTCAAATGCTTGCTCAATCGTTACAAGCTGCTGCTCTGTAGGCTGAATATTCAACGAAGGCAATAACCACTCCGTCAATAATCGCATTTCAGTCATCAACTTTTCATAAGAGTACGCTGGCAAATGCTCTCGGCCATCAATTTGCTGCAATTCAATCAATTGCTTAAAACTCTGCGCATAGTATTGATCGACTGTTTCATCATTCAACAATGTGGATAGCACCACGTCACCAAAATCTTCTAACAGCAGCAAACCTTGCG
Source organism: Acinetobacter sp. 2JN-4 (assembly GCF_003687745.1). Classification (NCBI taxonomy): domain Bacteria; kingdom Pseudomonadati; phylum Pseudomonadota; class Gammaproteobacteria; order Moraxellales; family Moraxellaceae; genus Acinetobacter; species Acinetobacter sp. 2JN-4. Next base: position 98,229 of record NZ_RDNY01000008.1, read on the forward strand.
CTAAGTCTTTCGCAACGATATGGGGCACACGAACACCATGCTGATCAAAGAACTCATCAATACTCACAAATGGAATACAATCTTCTTTTTCAGGAGGAGCATCCATCAGCATATATGTTTTGTTTTGTAACTTGATTCGCGCATAGCGACGGAAGCTGGCATCACCTGCTAGAAAGCTGATCTCGAACTGATCAGATTGCAGCGCGGTATGCAGCCAAGTTTGTATCAATTGTTCACGTTGTGTATTCATTTGCAATAAAATCTAAAACTAGCTGAGATTTTGAAAGCTTAAGTGTAGCCACTTATCAACTTTTTCTCTATGATGCGACAATAATTAATTGTGAATTAGCGTATTGGTTAATGAGACAATGAAACATCAGTTTAAATATAATCCTTTAGCAACTGCTATTTTGACACTCTTGTGTGGCGGCTCGATTCAATCAAGTCTCGCAGCGGATCAATCTGTGCCGTTTACGCCTCATGCCTCTACGCTTGACAATACACAGCTCAAAGCCCTTGCTCAAAACGAGCAAGAAACTTATGCAGGAGAAAAATTTTTCCAGCAATATTATGTTGACAAGTCTGCGCCAGAAGCGCAATTACGCAACAATCAATATTTAAGTTCAGCTTTCTGTCAAGGCACATGGGTCACACCGATCAATCCAGTCACCAAAACTGCCGATCAGAATGCAACAACATCAGTCATTACAGCCGATTACGGACACTACGATCCAAATGGCGACTCTGTTTTGCAAGGTAATGTGGTGATTGATCAAGAAGGCCGTATGATTCGTGCAGATCACGTCATTCTTGATTCCACGCAAACTCATGCCAATGCACAAGGGCGTGTTCAACTTGCCCAATCTGGCTTACTCACTCAAAGTGATCAGATCAACTATAACTTAAAGACCCAAACAGGCGATTTAAACAATAGTTTCTATATTGCTGAACAACAACATGCGCATGGTCATGCCAACCAAATTCGACGTCAAAATGAAAATCTAGTTGTTTTTACAGATGCAAGCTACACTGCGTGCCCACCTGGTCAAAAACCAGTATGGAAAATCCAAGCCAAGCAAATTGAGCTCAATCAAGAGACTGGACGTGGTGTCACACGTGGAACAAAACTCTATGTAAAAGATGTACCTGTACTTGCTGTACCCTATTTTAACTTCCCCATAGATGACCGACGCACCACAGGTATGCTAAGCCCTAACTTTGGTTATAGCAATGATGGTGGTGCACAACTCGCCGTACCTGTCTACCTCAATCTCGCGCCGAACTACGACTTAACACTTACACCGAGTTTTATGAGTAAACGTGGTGTTAAATTAGATGCCGAATACCGCTACATGACTGAGAACTTCGGTTCAGGTCAAATTTGGGGTGGTTATATACCAAATGACAAAGAGTACGATAAAGAAAATCGCTCAGATCTACACCTTATTCATAATTGGATCATCAATAATCAATGGTCAACTCACTTAGAATACAATTACGCATCTGATAAAGATTATTTTTCTGATTTCAACAACAACCCAAATACGAGAACCGATTTAAACTTACGTCGTGCGTGGGAACTTAATTATCGAAATGGTATTCCAGGCCTTAGCGCTCAACTAAAAGTTGAAGACTTCCAAACCCTTGATAAAGAAATCGAAGACAAAGATAAGCCTTATGCCCGACTACCTCAGTTCTTATTAAATTACGTCGCTGGTAACCCACAAGGACTACAGTACGAATTTAATAATGATACCGCTTATTTCAAGAAATCCATTAGTGATGGCTCTGCCTTGGAGTCTAGTGGTACGCGTATTTACAACCAGTTTGCAGTGCGTTACAACCACATCACACCATCATGGTTTTATGTCATTCCAGAAGTATCTGTACGCAGCATCAATACCTTTTATGATAGAGACTCAAAAGAAGGGCGTGGCCTTTCTACCTCAGATGACTTAGAGAAATCTGTGGTTGTCCCACAATTCAGCCTAGCAACTGGACTTACTTTTGAAAAAGATGGCAAATACCTACAAAGTATTTCTCCTCGCGCTTTCTATGCCTATTCACCATATAAGAAGCAAGATGACTATCCAAACTTCGACACAACTACAGCCTCGATCAGCTATGACCAGCTTTTCAACCCTTACCGCTTTTATGGACATGACCGCTTAGAAGATAATAACTTTTTATCTTTAGGGGTAACTTACAGCCTATTGGATATGGAAGGTTTGGAACGTATTCGCGCTAGTGTCGGTCAAAGCTATTATTTCAATGACCGTCGCGTCAGTTTAAATGAAGAACTTGATCGCTTTGATACGCAAAGTCGCACAGGACCAATTGTGAGCTTATCTAGCCAACTGAATCAAAATGTCACTATTAGTGCAAATTCAGCTTGGATGTCGAATGGAGATAATGCTCAGCGTGACGTCCAAGCCTACTACACGGGAGATAAAGGCAATCTCTACAATGTCGGTTATTTCTACCGAAAAGACATTAAAGATCGCCAAGATGCATATAACCAAGTTGTTGCATCCTTTATACAACCTGTAAAAGATAATTGGCGTATTATGGGTCATGCTCAATATGACCTAGACAACAATCTGATACGAGAATATTTACTTGGCGTAAACTACGAATCATGTTGTTGGGCTGTCTCAGTTTATGGTCGCTCTTACTATAATGATTTGGATGATCCAAACCTTCCAGACGTACATAGAAAGCGCGCTGTAATGGCGGAGTTTACACTTAAAGGTCTAGGCGCTTTAAACAATAAACTTGCTTCTCTTCTTGAGAATAGAGTTTTAGGCTTTAACAAAATCAATCAATCTTGGACACAACGTTAATGAAGATAAAACATTTTCAACATATCTTTAGAGCCACTGTTCTCGCTGCCCTAATTTCTTCATCAATGCAAAGCTTTGCTCAACCTACGGATGAGGTTGTTGCAATTGTGGATAGTAGTGTCATTCTCAGAAGTGATTTAGCGCAAGGAATTGCTGAAACTGAACACCAATTAAAAGCGCAAAATAAGCCAGTCCCTCCACAACAATACTTACAAATGCAGGTTCTGGATCAACTTATTGTTCGCCAAGCTCAATTGGAGCAAGTAAAACGCTACGGTATAAAACCCGACGAAAATAGCTTAAATGCTGCCGTATTGAGAGTTGCAAACCAGTCTGGTTCAAGCACACTCTCCGCTTTCCAGCAAAAGCTAGATGCGATTGCACCGAGTACTTATGAAAACTTACGCAATCGTATTGCGGAAGATCTTGCAATTGGTCGTCTGCGCCAACAACAAGTCATGTCTCGCATCAAAATCAGCGATCATGATGTTGAAAACTTTTTAAACTCACCAGAAGGTCAAGCGGCACTTGGTACGCAAGTTCATGTCATCCACATGCGTATTGCTGGTGAAAATACCGCTGAAGTACAAAAAGTTGCTCAAGAAGTAAGAAAGTCTCTCACCACTAGTGATGATCCTAAAGCTATTAGCACCAAGTTTTCCACTTCAACAGTTACAGTTGATGGTGCTGATATGGGCTTCCGCTCTTTATCAGACATTCCAACTGAGCTATCTGCCCGCGTTACCCCATTAAAAGTCGGACAAACGACTGAACTGGTTAACGTCCGTGATGGCACACATGTCTTAAAGTTACTTGATCGCAAGCAAAACGATCAAAAAGCCCTAGTACCCCAATATCAAACACGCCACATCCTCATTCAATCATCAGAGGTTGTTAGCCTCGATCGTGCCAAACAAATGATTGATAGTCTCTATAATCGAGTCAAGGCTGGTGATGATTTTGCTACCCTCGCTGCAACTTATTCGAATGATCCCGGTTCAGCTCGTGATGGCGGAAGTCTTGGCTGGGTGAGCCCAGGTGTGATGGTGCCAGAGTTTGACAAGGTGATGAAAGACATACCTGTTGGACAAGTTAGTGAACCATTCCAAAGTCAATTTGGTTGGCATATTTTAGAGGTTATGGACACTCGCCAACAAGATATGACCAAAGAAGCCCAAGAACGTATGGCTCGTCAAATTTTAGGTGAGCGTCAGTTTGAAATGGAAGTTGACAGTTGGACTCGTGAACTTCGAGCCAATGCCTATGTTGAAATCAAAGATGTAAGTTTAGATACAAAAGCACAATAAGCATCCATATACACCTTCAAGAAAATGCCAGCTTATCGCTGGCATTTTTTATAGCTAAAATAAAAAACAGCGACAATTGCCGCTGTTTTTAATTCATCACAAATCGGTTTTATTTGTAACGATCAACCATTTTCTCTAAAGAAATTGGGCGAATCTTGTCTGCATTACCCGCTGTACCAAATGCTTCGTAACGAGCAACACAAATATCTTTCATTGCTTCAACAGTTTCACCAAAGAATTTACGCGGATCAAACTCACTTGGTTTCTCAGCCATCATACGACGCATTGCGCCTGTAGAAGCCAAACGTAAATCTGTATCAATATTAATCTTACGCACACCATGCTTGATCGCCTCTACAAGCTGATCTACTGGCACACCATAAGTTTCTTTAATATCGCCGCCATATTGGTTGATTACCGCCAACCACTCTTGTGGTACAGAGCTTGAACCATGCATCACAAGATGCGTGTTTGGTAATGCAGTATGGATTTCTTTAATGCGATCAATTGCCAAGATATCGCCTGTAGGTGGACGAGTAAACTTGTACGCACCATGTGAAGTGCCTACAGCAATCGCCAGAGCATCTACATTAGTATCCGTAACAAATTGAGTTGCTTCTTCAACAGAGGTTAAAAGCTGAGAATGATCAAGTACACCTTCTGCACCTACACCATCTTCTTCACCAGCCATACCAGTTTCAAGGCTACCCAAGCAACCGATCTCACCTTCAACTGAAACACCACATGCATGTGCCAATGCAACCACACGACGTGTTACATCAACATTATATTCATACGAAGTTGGCGTTTTACCATCTACACCCAATGAACCATCCATCATCACCGAGCTAAAGCCCAACTGAATCGAACGTTGGCAAATATCAGGACTTGTACCATGATCTTGGTGCATTACCACAGGAATATGTGGCCACTCTTCAATCGCCGCCAAAATAAGATGACGCAAGAAAGGTGCACCTGCGTATTTGCGCGCACCAGCCGAAGCTTGCACGATTACAGGTGAATTTGTCGCATCTGCAGCAAGCATAATTGCGCGCATTTGTTCTAAGTTGTTTACGTTAAACGCTGGTACGCCGTAGTTATGTTCTGCAGCGTGGTCCAAGAGCTGGCGCATCGAGATTAGAGCCATAATATCCTCCCAGGTAATGCGCCATATTCTACATGTTGATCTATTTCAATTCAGCAACTAATCGCAGGATTTCAAAAAAAAACTGAATCTTTTGTGTAATTTGCGTATCAAAACACACTTACAAATAAAAAAGACCAAATCAAAAAATGATTTAGTCTTCTATGAATCAAATGTTTGGTTTTAAAACCACCAAGTCACTCTATTTACTTAAATCTAGCAATAGCCTTCCATTCGAGTCAGCGGTAATTTTTTACCAATCGCTTTTTCAATCTCAGGTAAATAAAATGCATCATCTTCCGATAAGAAACTAATACTTACACCCTGCGCACCTGCACGACCAGTACGACCAATACGATGCACGTAATCGTCAGATTGTTCAGGCAGAGTGAAGTTAATGACATGCGAAACACCGTCCACATGGATACCACGACCCGCAACATCCGTTGCAATCATAATATTGTTCTTGCCATTCTTAAATTGATCCAGCATTTTCACACGCTTATCTTGTGCAATTTCACCGGATAACATCCCAACTCGATAACCATCGCGTTTTAAATGATCATACAAACGGCGTACTTGATCACGACGGTTTGCAAAGATCATCACCTTATCAATCGGCTCATCACGAAGTATTTCTTGTAAAAGCTTATACTTATCTTGCTTCGCAACCATATAAACCCGTTGCTCTACATCACTATTGGTCTTTTGTTCTGGTTCAATTTCAACTGTTACCGGCTCAAATAACCATTGACGAGCAAGATTCAAGACATCATAACTAAATGTTGCTGAAAACAATAATGTTTGACGCTGCTCTTTCGCAGAAGAAAAACGAACAATTCTTTTTACAGAAGGAATAAAACCCATATCGAGCAAACGGTCAGCCTCATCAATCACTAAAAATTCGATGCGATCCAACCAAACTTCTTTTTGTTCAACAAAATCAATTAAACGCCCCGGTGTTGCGACAATAATATCAACAAAGTTGCGATCCAACATTTTCTTTTGCTTATCGAAATCCACACCACCCAACAAGGTAACAAGATGTAAATCTGAAAATTTTGTAAGTGCCTGTGCATCACTTTCGATTTGCAAAGCCAACTCACGTGTAGGTGCCAAAATTAACGCACGCGGCTCACCACGAAAGCGCTGATCTTGAATCGGATTATTTAATAGATCATTGATCACACTCACCAAAAAGGCAGCTGTTTTACCTGTACCTGTTTGTGCTCGACCAATGGCATCATGCCCTGCTAGCGTATATTTCAAAACCTTTTGTTGAATTGGGGTCATCTGAGTAAAACCCAAAGCATCAATCGCTTTTTTCAACTGCGGATGTAAATTTAAGGTTTCAAAACCTGGTGTCATATATGCTCTCGAACCATCAATGACCAAAACAAAGTCGTTATTATAAACAAAAACGCCCCAATATAACATTGGAGCGTTTCATATTGCATTAAAGCAATAAAACAAATTAGTCTAAAGGCTGAACGTTTTCAGCTTGGAAACCTTTTTGTCCTTGAACTACGCTAAATTCAACGCGTTGGCCGTCACGTAAAGAACGGTGACCGTCGCCCATAATTGCGCGGAAATGAACAAATACGTCATCACCACCATTACGCTGAATAAAACCAAAGCCTTTAGTGTCGTTAAACCACTTTACTACGCCTTGTTCACGAGCTGTCATAAGTCAATCCTCAGATATTGAAAGATAAGGACCTTCCGGTGTTGCAAACAGCAGAGCCAACAAGGTTTTAAAATTTTTTATAATTTTAAAGCTTGTAATCATTCTGTAAAACTAACAACAATTTCCGGTTACATCCATTTGTTATAGGTTTTAGTACAATCTAATTGTATTAAACACTCCCTAAAACGCACCGAGCTTAACATGGGTTTCCAACAATTAATAGATTTATTTTAAGTTATTTCCCCCGTTTCCATTGATTTCGTACGATTATTTGGTTGCATTTTTAATAAAACTTTTTCTCTAAAAGCCTTTCAAAATTTGTTAAGATCATTTTGAATGAAGTTATTTAAATGATTATGACCTTTACAATTTCTAGCTCAACTGAAGTTATTGATGCTTTAGGACAACCCTGTCCGATGCCACTACTTTTGCTCAAACGCGCCCTAAAAAAAGCAACCGGTAAAATACAATACCTATTAAAGTCTTCTGATCCACATAGTGAAATTGATGTAACACGATATTGCCAAATTCAGCAACTACAATGCCAAGTTCAAAAAATTTCTGAAAATGAATTCCACTATTTAATTGAATCTCTTTAGGGTTTTTCCAATTTACTTTTTTTGTTAAACTCTTGGTAAAGATAGATTTACATTTATATACTCAAATTTCCTTAATGATGAAGCACATTCGCATTAAGATTAAATTGCTGACCCAATACCATCCTATAAGGAGACTCCATGACTACTGACAGCAGCAATCAATTGATGCCCCTGTCATTGTCTGCGCCTGGCGTAAACCTTGGTGCATATATCAGTACTGTCAATCAAATTCCGATCTTAACGGCCGAGCAAGAAAAAGAACTTGCTGATCGTTATTATTACGACCAAGACCTTGATGCTGCCAAGCTATTGGTCATGTCACATTTACGCTTTGTGGTGCACATCGCGCGTAGCTACGCAGGCTACGGATTACCACAAGGTGATTTGATCCAAGAAGGCAACCTCGGATTAATGAAAGCAGTAAAACGTTTCGATCCAAATATGGGCGTTCGTTTGGTCTCGTTTGCCGTGCATTGGATCAAAGCTGAAATTCATGAATATGTGATTCGTAACTGGCGTATCGTCAAAATAGCGACCACCAAAGCTCAACGTAAATTATTTTTTAATTTACGCAGTCTAAAAAAATCAAGCAAAAAGCTGACGCTAGAAGAAGCAAAAGCCATAGCTCGTGATTTAAATGTTACAGCTGAACAAGTAATTGAAATGGAAGGTCGTCTAACTGCTTATGATGCCGCATTTGAAGCACAAGGCGATGATGATGATGACACGCCTCATACAGCACCTGCGCTTTATTTAGAAGATAGCCGTTATGACCCTGCTCGCTTAGTCGAAGAACAAGACTACGAAGAGCAAAGTACTGCTGCTTTACATGAGGCAATGGATCAGTTGGATGACCGATCGCGTAATATTTTACAACGCCGTTGGCTAGATGATGATAAATCGACCTTGCATGAGCTTGCTGCTGAATATAATGTTTCTGCCGAACGTATCCGCCAGCTAGAAAAAAATGCAATGGAAAAAATCAAGACCGCGATGTCAGCGAGTTAAAATACAACAAAAGGGCCATAAGCCCTTTTGTTGTATTTGGCTATGCTTAACTTTCTGAATATGGTAACTTTACCACTCAAATTTCTAGTTACATTGTAATTATGTGGATAGCGATCTCTGCGCTGAATCTCGCGCTTGCGGTGATGCTCGGTGCCTTTGGTGCACATGGCTTAAAATCTTTTGCTACGCCTGAACAACTTACTTGGTGGGCTACAGCAACACAATACTTCTTCTATCATGCCATTGGTTTGCTTATCTTGGCTGTATTAAATAAAACCACGCCAACCTTTCCAATAAAAATTCCTTTTATTTTGATTCAAATTGGTATCCTCTTTTTCTGCGGTTCGTTGTACATTATGGCGCTTGGCTTACCTAGAATATTAGGTGCAATCACCCCGATTGGTGGTGCATTTATGATTGTGGGTTGGGTGCTACTCGCATGGCAAGCAATCAAGCATGCGAAATAAGGATTTATCATGCAAATCTATCTAAATGGCGAGTTAACTGACACGTCTTGCGAAAACCTACAGCAACTGATTCAAGACTTAGCCCTAGAAGGCAAACGCTTCGCTGTAGAAAAGAATCAACAGATCATTCCGAAAAGTAGACTTGAGCAAACGACAATTGCTCATGAAGATCGTATTGAAATTATTCAAGCTGTTGGTGGCGGCTAATTGGCTAAAAATGGAGTAAGCCCATGCAAGATTCCCCTTTAATTATTGGTTCACGTACTTTTCAATCACGTTTATTGGTCGGAACTGGTAAATATAAAGATTTAAATGAAACTGATTTAGCCATTCAAGCCAGTGGTGCTGAGATTGTCACGGTTGCGATTCGTCGTGTAAATATTGGACAGCATCCAGATCAACCCAATTTACTTTCAGTGATTCCACCTGAGAAATACACGATTCTGCCAAATACTGCAGGCTGCTTCGATGCAGATAGCGCAATTCGTACTTGTATGTTGGCTCGTGAATTACTTGATGGTCATAACTTAGTTAAGCTCGAAGTGCTCGGTGATGAAAAAACTTTATATCCGAATGTGACCGCAACACTAAAAGCAGCGCAAACCCTGATTGATGATGGCTTCGAAATCATGGTCTACACTTCAGATGATCCGATTGTCGCTCAAGAACTTGAAAGCATGGGCTGTGTAGCAATCATGCCTTTGGGTAGTTTGATTGGTTCTGGTCTTGGTATTCTGAATCCACATACTATTTCAATCATCAAAGAAAATGCCAAAGTTCCTGTGTTAGTTGATGCCGGTGTAGGTACGGCTAGTGATGCTGCGATTGCGATGGAACTGGGCTGCGATGGTGTATTGATGAACACGGCGATTGCGGCTGCTCAAAACCCGATTTTGATGGCTTCAGCGATGAAGAAAGCTGTTGAAGCTGGTCGTGAGGCATTCTTAGCAGGCCCTATGCCACGTAAGCGTATGGCGAATGCAAGCTCACCTGAGACTGGGTATTTCTTTAAATAAGAATTGAGTAATAAGGGGGCTATATAAAGCCCCTTCATCTTTCAACTTATATTTATCGTGATTCCAAGTTAACAAAATGAATAATATTTTCCTGATGAGATAACAAAGCAATTTTTTGCAAAACATCAGGTTTTAAATCAGCTATTTTTGTTTTTTCCATCCATGAAATAATCTGAGATTCCCCTCCCTCTAGATAGGATAGTTTTGGCTGAATCTGACCTTTATAAATGTATAAAAATTCATGAAATTGCTCTTGGGATACAACATCACAAAAGAAGTTTTCAACAATTGCAAAAAGTACAGGTGAGTTAAAAGCTTCTCCCGTTTCCTCAAATACTTCTCGTTGAATTCCCTCAAGCGTTGTTTCAGAAAATTTTAATCGACCACCCACCAAAGAAATTGTTCCATCTGGGAATGCAGATACTAAAATTTGATCTTCGTGTTCTATCCATGCCGCCACACGAATATTGAGTTTCCCCTCGGCTACTTTTAATGTTAGATCTTTCACTGCATACTCAAAAAGTTGTTTAATCTCTGTATTTTATTATATTTTTTAATCCGCAATAAAAATCTTTATATCTTTTATTTGGATAAAATAAGCACTAAACGTTAATTACATTCCCCAAATTATTTTTAGCGCTGTGCTCAAAATTCTGTTGAAAATATTCCGTTTGATACAGCGGTTCAATCTGATAAAAATGCGTTAGAACTTCTATTCTTTTAATAGAATAGACATCTGGATCAACCCAAGCATATTCTTGCTGAATCTGTTGTTCATATTCCGCAAAACGTTCTGCTGAAGCAGCTAGAATTGACAAATCAATATCTAATAAAAATTGCAAATCCAGTTCATCAGTCAATGCATGCTTTTGCGTGGCTGCAATCCAACGCTTTATTTTCTGAATACCATCAATTTGTAAGTCTTGAGCTAAATACCGCTCAAATAGCTCAGCACTTTTCAGCTCATTATCTTTAGCTTGTGGATCATAAACCGCATCATGAAACCACAAGGCCAATGCGACTGCATTCGAATCATTTAATTCAGATCGAATCGTTTCAACTAAAACAAGACATTCATATAAATGCTGAATCGTATGATAAGCCCTTTGCTTTTCGCTATAAGCAGCAATCAGTTTATTAAAAGTTCTCTGAGGTTCAGAAAACTGATAATGCCGATGCAACTCATACCATGATTTTTCTAATGTAGATAAATATTGCTGCATAATCAGTCATCTCTACATTGCTTGATTCAGCCATTTTGCCAATGATTCGGCATCTTTACGATCAAGAAAAAGCTGATATAAGGTACAGGAACCAAATTCATGTCTCAGTTCCTGTTGACGTACTGGGTGATTGCCAAAACGAAAACGTCTTGTTCCATCAGTATCTAATGGCAAAGCATAAACCCCATAACTACGCGGTTCTGTCAAATGTCCTTTAATACAGACTTGATCAGATGAAATCGCATGTTTTAATAAATGTTCTTTGCTTAACATCTCACCCCACCCACGACAAACTCAGGATGACTACTGTTCATCCCGTTTAAATACAAGTTCTTTATTTGATGAACTTTCTGCATCAAAGTAATATCCTTCACTATTAAATACTTTTAATTGTTCTGCTTGACTCAATTGATTTTCAATTAAGTATCTTGCCATTAGACCACGCGCTTTTTTCGCATAGAAACTAATCACTTTATATTTTCCATTTTTTTGATCTAAGAACACAGGTTTGATAATTTCCGCCTGAATTTTCTTTTCATTCACAGATTTATAATATTCGTCAGAGGCTAAATTTACCAATACTTTTGCATCAATTTCAGCTAAATCTTGATTAATTTGATCGGTGATAATGCCACCCCAAAACTCATATAAGTTATGTCCACGTGTATTCTTTAACTTTGTTCCCATTTCCAAACGGTATGGCATCATGAGATCTAAAGGACGTAACAAACCATAAAGCCCCGACAACATCCTTAAATGCTGCTGCGCAAAATCAATATCTTGCTCGTCTAAATGATAGGCATCTAAACCTGTATAAACATCACCTTTGAATGCAAATATCGCTTGGCGAGCATTTGAGAAATCAAAATCTGCATTCCAGTCACGGAAACGCTCTACATTTAAATTGGCGATTTTCTCACTCACGGTCATTAATGATGCGATTTCACTCGCTGAAAGTTTGCGACACACATCTATCAACTGCTGTGATTGTTCCAATAAGCGTGGCTGGGTATGTGTATCGGTAGGTAAAGCCGTTTCGTAATCAAGTGTTTTCGCAGGAGAAATTAGAGCAAGCATATTCAATCAATATCAATTTATCTTGGTTAAACTATAACAGTTGAGAATTTTTAATGCCAATTCGTGTTCTCGTTAAGTTTTATCGGTAAAATAGTGGATTCTTCCATAATTCATTACATATTTTATGTCTGAACAACTATTCATCCAAGGTCCTGTTGGTCAAATCGAAATGTTTGTTGATCAACCCCAAGGTGAAATCACGGGTTTTGCTATTGTCTGTCATCCTCACCCACTACAAGGGGGTACACCCCATCACAAAGTGCCTGTTTTACTCTCGCAAATTTTTAATGAAATGGGTTGTATTGTTTACCGTCCAAGTTTTCGTGGGCTAGGTGGTAGTGAAGGTACGCATGACCAAGGTCATGGTGAAACTGATGATATGTTGGCTGTGATTGAATATGCACGTGCAAAACATGTGGGCTTAACGTTCTATGCAGGAGGTTTTAGTTTTGGCTCACATGTCTTAGCAAAATGCCAAGCGCAACTCAGTGAAGAGCTACGTCCGAAACAATTAGTTTTGTGTGGCTTACCAACAGGTTCCGTTGTTGATCTCCGTCACTACAAAACGCCTGAAATTAATGGTGATATTTTGTTTGTACATGGCGAACAGGATGATATTACCCTGCTCTCAGATATGATCACTTGGGCAAAGCCTCAAAAACACCCGATTACCATCATGCCTGGTGCAAATCATTTCTTTACAGGTTATTTGAAACAATTACGCCAAGTAATTGCTCGCTTTTTAAAATTGTAGGCTTAACAACAAATTATTAAGAAAAATATACTTCTTTTGAATCCGATGTCTGTTATATCAGTACAGATAAAATAGGCATTAGGTTTCTTTAATGAAGTTAAATAAAAAACAGGGACTATTTTTAAAACACACCATTGAGTATTGGAAACAACAAGGAACGATTACACCTGACGTCGCCAATGATCTTAAAAGCAGCTTTTCCATTCGATCTTTTGATTGGGAACGACTAGCAAAATATTCATTTTGGATCTCGATGATTTGCACAGTGATTGCAGTAGCTGCAATCACCCTAGACGAATGGTTAATGACAATACTTGAACAATTATTTTTAAATTCAAAAGTCATCCCATGTCTCATATTTGCTGCTGCAGCCGCTGCTTTTTATATATTTGCCTATCGTCGCCGTAAAACTAAGCCCTTACATCACTTTAGCAATGAGGCGATTATTTTTGCTGGCGTACTTTCTACAGCCGTTTCTGTGGCTTATTTTGGACAAGCGATTGATAATGGTAGCGGACACTTCTCGCTGCTATTTTTACTTTCCACAATCATTTACGCCGCACTCGCCTTCTGGTTTCCCTCAAAACTGATTTGGATATTTTCTCTGCTTTCGCTCGGCTCTTGGTTCGGATCTGAAACAGGCTATATGTCTGGGTGGGGTGCATACTATTTAGGTATGAACTTCCCTTTGCGCTTTGTGTTATTTGGCGGAGTGCTGATTGGAGTCAGTCTATTGTTTAAACGTCACACGCGTTTTTCTGACTTTGCTCATTCAACGTATGTCATGGGCTTACTCTACCTATTTATTGCTTTATGGATTCTTTCAATTTTTGGCAACTATGGTGATTTAAGTAGCTGGTACAACGTTAAACAATACGAGCTACTTCATTGGGGCATCTTATTTGCATTTGTTGCTATCATTGTGATTATATATGGCTTAAAACACGATGATGCCACTTCACGCGGTTTTGGTATTACCTTTTTATTTCTAAACTTATATACCAAATATTTTGAGTTCTTTTGGGTTGGTATGCATAAAGCAATCTTCTTTATCATACTGGCGGCTTCATTTTGGTGGATTGGTCGACATGCAGAAAAACTTTGGAATTTAGAGTTTTTATCTAGCCAATCGCAGCGTAAAAAAGATAATCCACAATCGAAATAGCATCTAAGGTTTTAAATAACTCACGCCCATAGCAGAAATGACAATTTCTGCATCATGAGGTGTGAGTTGAGAGCGATAATACTGAATCAACTCAGCTTCCCACCCAATCATCTCATCTAAAATCTTTTGTGCTTGATCGGGACTCAATAAGAACTGATTTGCCATACTTAGTACATTTTCCCGTCCCATTTGAGTACCATAAATACCGATTTGCATACTCAGGCCTTGGGGCTTATATTCCTGATTTGGCACAATATCGAATAATGGTGCAATTCGCCAACGACCATTTTGATACATAAAAGCATGGTTCTTAGGATGATCATCATCGTTTCCAATCAAAATATTAAAAATCATCCGCCGAAATAATTCATGTATATCCAGTTGTAACATCCCTTTTCGATACATTTCATTTGCCATGAGTGGATATGACCAGCGTTGATGATTAGTGCTATTCCATTCTGCATCCAGTAACGTTAAACCACTTAACATCGGTAAACGTTTAAATTTTTGATTTTGCGTATCATAAATACGGTCAAAACGCTCTAACAGTAATACATCTTTCTGTTCACTCTGTTGAGAAACTTGAATAAGTTGATGTTTAGCAACAGCCAATCCCTTTTTTTCAGCAAAGCTTAAACAGGCAAATTCAACTTGCGGCACATTAATCAAATCATCCCGATCTTTTGGTTTAGCGAGGTATAACTTATCTTGATTAACCAAAGTAATTTTAGGTCTGGCCCCGCCTAATGAAGTCGTTTGTGCCATGGCCAACTGGATTCGTGTAATCGCCTCGCCTTTTCGCATGGCTGTACTAAAATCAAGAAAATCTGATAATTTAACTAAGTGCTGGAAATTTTCTAAAGTTGCTTTTTGAGTGACTGTTTTAATCTCACCCACACACAAATTCCCAAAACGGTCTGCATTTTTTGCTTTGATCAAAAAATCTAAGTCCGACCAAGGTGTATCTTTTTCTCTTGCATAAATTCGTTTGAGAATTACTTTCCCCCACGCATCAGGCATAATATCCATGACAAAATTCGGGATACCATTATTGGTAGTGATCGTATAAGGTTCTTTTCGCCATGGATAATGAACCTCATCTAGCACCCAAGTTGTCGGATAACTCGGCGCATAAACAAATTGCCCAACACCATTTTCAACGGTTAAACGCCCAAGGGTCACAAAATCAGTTTGATCAGGAAGCTGAATATATAAATAGATCGTTTGTTTCATTAAAAATCATCCTCATCTATTCGCTCCAAACGAACTCGGCTTTTTTGGCTTTCTTTATTTTCTATTACTGGAAGATTTTTTTGTAAATCAGTTAAAAGATTCAAATACCATAGTGCTTTTACAACCACACCAAATTCGACTGAATGATCACCTTTTTCAATACGTTTAACTGTTGATAGTGAAGTAGAAATTGCTTTAGCTAAATCACTTTGACGTAGCCGTTTCTCAAGTCTTTTTTGCTTGATCAAGGCAGCCAATTGCTGGGTAAATAATTGCCCATCAAGTGGATAAAACTTATTCTTATAGTTTATATCTGACACTTTATACAACTTAAAAGTTCATATATGAACTTAAATATAGCATAAAAAATTTAAATTCCGCAGAATGATTATTAAAAATCACTCCAACTCAAGCCAAACCGAGCCAAATATTTTTTGACTCGGTCACTGTCATTGGTTGTGTTTCGCTGCTGACGCGACGCTGCAAAAAGCTGACGACCAGCATCTGCCATTGACTTGGAATTTTCACAAATGGTGAGCACTCCCCGCAACTGGATTTGATCAAACTCATCAATTTGTTGAAGTTGATCAGTAGCTAAATACTTCAATAAAATATCTTCATGTTTTGTTTCATGTATATCTTTTTGAAGAAACCAAAGTTGCTTTAAGCGTTGAATCTCTTTTTCAACTGTTTCAGAGCGAATCAACTCTCCACTCGATAAAGTTGCTAACCGCGTCACACTTGCGGTTAAATCACGAAAATTTCCCTGCCATGATGCTTCTTTAGACTTGGCAAATTTCAAATACTCATCAAGAGCATCTCGTTGAAAACGTAGTTGTCGTTGATGATTTGCAGCAAAACGTTGTAATTCAAATTCAATATTAGGGGCAATATCTTCAATTCGGTCTTTGAGATTAGGTAAGAAGAACGTCCATGTATTGAGTCTCGCCCACAAGTCCTCACGAAAACGACCTTCTTGCACCTCTGTTCTGAGGTCTTTATTTGTCCCTGCAATCAACTGAAAATCTGCCTGAACTTCTTTATCACTTCCAACAGGAAAGAACGATTTATCCTCAAGTGCTTTAAGCAACATGGCTTGTTCATCTAACCCAAGCTCCCCAATTTCATCTAAAAATAAAATGCCTTGATCGGCACTTTTTAATAAACCTGCCCGAGAAGCTGCTGCGCCTGTAAAAGCTCCTTTGATATGCCCAAACAAACTCGACATGGCACTGTCACCACGTAAAGTGGCGCAGTTCACATCAATAAAACGCCCATTCAAATGGAACTTATCTTTCTTCAATTGAAAGATTTGTTTTGCTAGATGTGATTTACCCACACCTGTTGCACCCATAATTAGGATCGGTGCACTCGAACGCGTTGCCACTAACTCAACTTCGGTGATCAGTTGATTAAATTCATGGTTATAAGTTGAAATATTGGCCTTGAGTTGTTGCCAGTTTTGCTGCTGTTCATCTTCAAAACGCTGTTTGAGAACATCATATCTAGACAAGTCCAAATCTATAATGCGATATTCGCCCTCAGGCGTTTTCTGTTGGTTTGGCGCACTTTGAATCAGCTTGGCAGGTAAATAGTTCGCGTCGACCAAAAGATACCAACAAATTTGGCCAACATGCGTTCCAGTCGTAATGTGCAAAAGATAGTTATTTTTTTCGGTATCAAATGAATATGTTTTTACAAAATCATATAGCGCACCATAGACCTCGGCAAAATCCCAAGGATCACGAATACTCACTCGATAACCTGATATTGTTGTTGATGGAGACACATTCTTTGCGTCTTCAGCAATAAAATTCACCAAATTATGATGTTGTCGATCATGCAATAAGACCAGTTCATCTACAATTAGATCTTCATGCATCAATAGACTCAAGGTGGGACGCCAACGTTGCCAGCGATCAGGACGTTTTCCTTGATCTAAAGTAGAGCCTACAAAGCCAATCACAACGGTTTTTTTATTCATTTAAATCTATCATGTTGAATATTTAAAATAGCTTGATATTTCCCTGATTCAGGAAGAAAAGCCTTAAACTGATTATTTCCAATACCTATCCATAATCGCCCACATTGCGTACATTCATACATATCTGCAGAATATCTTATAAACCTATCTATAATCTGCTCAGAAAATGTCTCTTTATGATTTAAAGAAGTATTCATCGTGTCATCTACTGCATCATAAAAATCAAATAAATCAACATCAGTAATAAAAGAAGCTTTGTATGGAATTTGATCTGTCTGATCAACAATCACATGACCACATACACATCCTAGTTTACTCATTTGAGGCTATGCCCTTAAATCTTTTTATTGATCTTATGATCTTTGCACATCATTTTCTATAAAATTTTATAGTTTCATATACAATGACCTTTTCATTAAAAAATACCAACAAGATGCTTCATTTTACTTTTTTAGGCACATCATCTGGTGTACCCACACTGACACGCAACGTTTCTGGTTTAGCCATCCGCAACAGCAAGAATAAAGACTGGATATTGGTCGATGCTGGTGAAGGCACACAACACCGTATTCAACAAGCCAAACTTTCTTTACAAAATCTGATTGCGGTCTGTATTACCCATGTACATGGCGATCATTGTTATGGGTTGGTCGGCTTATTGGCAAGTGCTGGCATGAATGCACGTACTGCTCCCATAACGATTATCGCCCCCAAAGAAATTCAAAAATGGTTTGAAGCAACTACAGAACTCACCGATCTCCACCTTCCGTATCCGCTCAACTTTATTGATGTGAATGAGGCGACTCAAATACAGCAATTGACGGATGAACTTTCAATTCAAGCCCACCCACTTAGCCATCGAGTACCCAGCTTTGCATTTAGTATTATCACGCAACACACCCAAAATAAATTAGACACACAGGCTTTAATTCAACTTGGTGTACCTAAAGGTAAAGCTTGGGGTGATTTGCAACAAGGTAAAGATATCCAGTTGAATGATCAAACCTTAAAAGCGAGTGATTTTATTCAAATGCATATACAGCGCGTTCACGCGATTGTTGGTGGTGACAATGATCGTCCTGAGTTATTAGCTCAGTCATGTCAAGATGCTCAACTGTTGATTCATGAAAGCACCTATACTCAAACAGTTCTAGATAAAGTGGGGCAAGGTCCGATGCATAGTTCGGCAAAAATGGTGGCTGAATTTGCCCAACAACAAGGATTAAGCAATCTCATTCTCACGCACTTTAGTCCGCGACATCAAGATAGTGCTGGGCAGCAGGCCATCGCGGAGGAAGTCAGAGCGTTTTACAAAGGCAATTTTTATTTAGCACATGATTTTGACCAATTTAGTTTAGATGAAACTGGTCAGCTTTTGAAAATCAGCAAATCATCTTGATGGCATACCGACCTAACTAAAAACACACATATATCTATAAAGATATTTTAATATCTTTATAGATATATTTTTATTTATAAAAAACTTCACAAACTCCGTTTCAAAATCGATTTAAAATATTTTATTTATAATTATCAATGCATTAAAAGTATATAATTTCATTTTTATAAAGTTGGCACAATCACTGCAACAATATAAGCACACAACATCATTGGGATCTTGTGAATAACACCTGCCTGCAAACGCTTGGCAGGCAGGCTTTGAAAGGAAATATGAAAATGTCTGTCATTGAACAAGTCAATCAACAAGCTCAAATTGAACAAGAACAGCAACAACGTGCTTATCAAGTTCTACATAGTGAAAAAAGTATGCCTGTGAAAATGTGGACCAACGGCGTACTTGTTGATGACAACTCAAAACAACAATTACTACAAACTGCCCAAATGCCCTTTATCTATAAATGGATGGCGGTAATGCCAGACGTGCACTTTGGTTTAGGGGCAACCATTGGAAGTGTGATTCCAACCAAAGGCGCGATTATTCCTGCGGCTGTTGGCGTCGATATCGGTTGTGGAATGATGGCAACTCGTACGAACTTAACCGCTTCTGATTTACCAGATAACTTACACGGATTACGTACTGAACTTGAACGTTTAATTCCTCATGGAATGACTAAAGGCCGAGGACGAGATCGTGGGTCTTGGGAAAACCCACCTGAAATGGTGGATCAGGCTTGGGCGGACTTAGTGGCTGACTTTGAGTTGATTTGTGCGAAGCACCCTCGCCTTAAAAACACCAACAATCGCAAACAATTGGGAACTTTAGGGACGGGAAATCACTTCGTCGAAGTCTGTTTAGATGAACATGATCATGTTTGGATTATGTTGCACTCAGGCTCTCGCGGTGTAGGTAATGCCATTGGTAATCATTTTATCGAACTGGCTCGTAAAGATATGCAGAAGCACTTTATTGATTTGCCGAATAAAGACTTGGCTTATTTAGTGGAAGGAACAGAGTATTTTGATGACTACTGGTTTGCTGTGGGTTGGGCTCAACGCTTTGCCATGAAAAACCGTGAAATTATGATGCAGTCAGCCATTAAAGCTTTAGCCATGATTATTCCAAAGCCGTTTAATGCCAAATTGGAAGCGGTAAACTGCCACCACAACTATGTGGAAAAGGAAGAACACTACGGCGAAGAAGTGATGGTGACACGTAAAGGCGCTGTAAGTGCCAAACTTGGACAATATGGAATCATCCCTGGTTCAATGGGTGCTAAGTCTTTCATCGTTCGTGGGCTTGGAAATCAGGAATCGTTCTGTTCGTGTTCGCATGGTGCAGGTCGTGTAATGAGTCGTGCTGAAGCAAAACGTCGCTTTACCGTAGAAGATCAGATTGCTCAGACTGAAGGTGTGGAATGCCGTAAAGATGCTGCTGTAATTGATGAAATTCCATCAGCTTATAAACCAATTGAAGATGTGATGAATGCGCAAAAGGATTTAGTTGAAGTGGTTTATACATTAAGACAAGTGGTATGTGTTAAGGGGTAATGATGGATGAAAAGGATTGTTTAGATATTCGGAGCTATAGAATCAGGGCAAATGAAGAAGCTCATCTCGTACTACCTAAGCAATCCTATTACATCATTCTGATTGTGGGTAGTAAGCAAATCCTGTCTGAATGGCGTAATTGGATTTGTGAGCAGATTGTCTATTCAAAACTATGCACTCAAGCAATGGTGACAGGATATGAGTGCTCTATTTGGGATGATGTCATAGATGAAACATATCTAGGTTTTTATAACTATCAACCACCAGCCAATAATTGCTTCATGACAACTTGGCATGAAAATGAAACTTTAGATGAAGTTATGGAGTTTGCAAAATTTAGTATGGAATTGGAAGATGTTTCAAACTTAGTTATTGTACATATTGAATAAAAGGTAAATAAAATGAAACTCGCAGAAGCACTTTTACTGCGAAGCGATCAACAAAAAAAGCTCGCTTCATTAAAACAACGGATTAATGCAAATGTCTTGGTACAAGATGGTGATGAACCGAGTGAAGATCCAAATGAACTGATCAAACAAGTCTTTGCTTTAACCCAAGAAAGCAATCAGTTGATTTGTCGTATCCATTTGACCAATGCACAAGCAAAATTGGAGGATGGCAACATATTGCTGTCCCTATTAAGCTTACGTGATAGTTATGCTGAACAACATAAGATTCTCATTGATGCGATTGCAAATACGCATCGTGAGCCGGACCGTTATAGCTCACGTGAGATCAAATGGAAGAAGGTTATCCCTGTTTCTAGCTTGCAAAAACAAGCCGATGATATCAGCGCGAAACTACGCGATTTAAATATCAGAATTCAGGCTGCAAACTGGCAGATTGATTTAGTCGAATAGACAACAGATTTTGTGAATTTAGTTCACAATCACAGTTTGGACATACTGGGCGAGTACAAGATCCTGCATTACTCCGATCTGAGGGATTGAAAATAATTCAGGCGGCTATGGCAGTATGTGAGTCGTGCATCAATCTTCACTGATTAGGCTCAGCACCATGTACCTAATAAAACTTTGCCAAAAGCAAAGTCACGCGTTACTTCGCATTACCATGTACTGACAGTATGTTCATTTAAATAGAAAATAAGGAAAATAGAAGTGAATAAGGCTTTGGCAAATATGCCAGCAACCATCCAGATTGATGGTTCACAAGGTGAAGGCGGTGGACAAATTTTAAGGACCGCCCTCTCTCTTTCAATGATTACAGGTCAAGCATTTGAATTAATCAACATTCGTGCTGGGCGTAAAAAACCGGGCTTAATGCGTCAGCATTTGGTCTGTGTACAAGCATCCCAACATATCAGCCAAGCCTATGTGGAAGGTGCTGAACTTCATAGCCAGCGTTTGTACTTCGTACCACAGCATGTACAAAGTGGAAAATACCAATTCCAGATTGGTTCGGCAGGAAGCACGACACTGGTTTTGCAAACCCTATTACCTGCTTTGTTATTACAAAATGAAGCGAGTGAATTGACGATATCTGGGGGTACTCATAATCCACTTGCACCAACAGCAGATTTTATTGAGCATTGCTTTTTGCCTGCATTAGAAAAACTTGGAATAGAGGTCGAGTTTAAATTAAATAAAGCAGGCTTCTTTCCGATTGGTGCAGGTGAAATTCAAATCAAAATTCAGCCGTGGCAACATCGAAACAAGCTAAGTTTATTAGATCGTGGTGCTTTACAAAGTACTGGAGCTTTTGCAGCAGTATTGAATCTTTCCGAAGAAGCACAAATCGTACAACGGGAATTGGCAACTTTAAATAAAAAACTGAATTTAGACACTCAACAGCAATTCCATTTAAATGGGATCAGCCAAGGAAATACGGCGTATGTCAAAGTTGAGCACGAAAATCACGCTCAGCTATTCACTGCTTTAGGCGAAATGCGTAAAAGTGCCGAACAAATAGCAAATCACTTGTCAGAAAAAGTGAAGCTTTATCTTACTTCCAAAGCTGTCGTTGATGAGTTTCTCGCTGATCAACTCCTCTTACCTTTAGCACTGGGTCAAGGTGGTGAATTTACCGCACAATGTATGAGCGAACATACTCGTACACAAGCAGCAATGATTGAAAAATTTATTGATTGTGAAATTGACTTTATCGAGTTAGATAAGGATCTGTTTCAAATTAATGTAAAAGTTTAAGAAGCTCGCCCTTGAGCTTCTTCTCAATCATCTTTTTAAAATACCAACACTGAAATCTTAATCGATATCTTTTTTAATTGTATTTCTCAAAACCTATATATGAATTAGCCAGCATGCAGGTTCAAGTAACTAACTTTTCCAAACAAACTGAGAGAAACTATGCTCTGCTTTTAAACTATTTTCAACAGCTTGAGCCAACTGACGGATAATACTTTGTGTCTCAATCTTTTCAAACCAAGCTTGTTCTTGCTGAGGATTTGCTGTGATCTCACACAAAATATGCCCCTCAGTATCTTGTAGTGAGCATAAGATAGAAAGTGGTAACTGATGATTATCAATACACACCTCAATTTTTTCATGCTCATGACGCATATGTTGTGCATCAAAGCCATATTGTTCTAATTGTTTATATAGTAGTGCAGCCACGTATTCTTGCGTGATATAGCATTCATTGGGTGGATGATCAATTACCCCATGTTTAGGGCAATCTGCTATAAATTGCAGCTTTTTCATGGTATTCCCTCTTTTTTTATGTTTTTAGTTCTGGATCACAGACTAAAACCGACTAGTGCACTAAGGATTATTATATATACAATTGTCTTTAATTGATTAGCTGATTGTCTTAGTTCTCATATTAAATTGATAAATTTCGACCCAATTAGATATGTACATATTCAAACTGTTATTTTTTTATTCATCAGACTCTATTAGACCAACAGTATCATATGTTGCAACAGGTCATTTTGCTGATTGTGCCCCATTGAGATAAATGACACTCATTTTGAAAAAGCATCTTAGACGAACTTCTTGATGCGGTTATTCAAAATCATATATCAATCGAATTTCAAATATATGAAACAACAAAAAACCGAGCGTATTTTTCACTCGGTTTCTGCAATATTTACTTATTAAACAACTATTGTTAAAGCCCACGCCAATCGACTCGCGCATTACGCTCAGTGGCATAAATGCGTTGTACATATTGTCCAAGGGGCAAATCATTTAAGTCATCGTGATATTGTTTCAGCTCACCCGTGAGTAGATCAACATCTTCATTTTCCAGTTCCCAAGGCGTACCTTTAATCATCAATAAAGGTGCAAGCATTGAACAAACAGCAATATCAGCCAAACCAAGGCGATCTCCCACCAAATAGCGCCCTTGATTATCAATTAATCGCTGGTTTAAATCAGTGATGAGTTCGGTCATACGAATTTTTGATTGAGCGACTTTTTCAGGGTTCAGCTTATAATTCGTCGAGACTAAACTCTTTAAAATAGGTTTGGAAATCTTTTCAAACTGACGTAGATAGCCCTGCTCACCCATCATAATTTCAAGGGGATGATCCCCCACAGATAGTGCCTGAGCCAAAGACCAACGGCGTACATGGATACCAAGTTCTCTAGACAGTTCATCAATCTCCAAAGCTTGATCACGTAATTGTTCATCACGTCTTAACAGAGCATGTTCTGGATAAGTGGTATCTAAATACAAAGCAATTTGAGTTGAATCAGCGATCCACTGCTTGTCATCTTTTAACATCGGCAATAAATATTGCCCTGACTTTAGATAGGTAAACGCACGATGAAAACCAGGAATTAAATTATGTGCCACATAATCCAATTCCTTATGATCTAACAACCAGCGAGCTTTTTCACAATAATGAGATAAAGGAAATTGGTATAAAACCCGCATATATACTCCAAATTTATTTTTCTATTCAATCAAACATAAGGTTTTTCATACTTTAGAAGTAAAATCTAATGAATACAATGTCCTTTTCGCTCTATCTTTTTTTATTTTGGCTAAAATACTTTATATCTATTTCTGGAGAGATTATTCATTTCTTTCATAGAAAAATACTTTTCCGTAGTGACCAACCAAACATCACGCCTAATAAACAATTGTTTTAATTGAAAATTTAATATCACTTTTTCTGTTATTTTTCTCACAAAAAAAACTTAAGAATTATTGTGATATATAAGCCACAACTGATGGTTTAGTGGAAAAGTAAAATTTTTGTAAAGTCCCTCTTATCTATTAGAGGTGCTCACATGTCCAGTAATCCATCAGTGATCCAAGCTCCAGTACAACTGATTTCAAATGATCAGCAGGCCATCAATGCTGCCTATCAAGTTGCTGACTTTGCATTAGAAGAACGAAATGAACGTGATCAAGATCGTATTTTACCGACCGAACAAATTATTCGTTTTAGTCAAAAAGGTTTAGGCGGCATTCGTGTACCGCAACAATATGGAGGAGCTTTTGTATCCAATAAGACCTTGGCCCATGTGTTTCGTATTTTAAGTAAAGCCGATGCCAATGTCGGACAAATCCCGCAAAACCAATTCGGGCTGTTAAATTTTATTAATATCACAGGTTCAGATGCTCAGAAGCAGTTTATCTATGCTGAAATTCTTGCAGGCAAACGAATTGCCAATGGTGGGCCTGAGAAAAATTCTAAAGATACTAAAGCCATTCAAACCACTTTAACTTTGGAAAATAGTCAATACCTTTTAAACGGGGAAAAGTTTTACTCTACAGGAACCAGCTTTGCAGATTGGTTAGCGATTCGAGCACTACATCCAAATGGTCATACCGTACTAGCGATTATTGATCGATACGCTGATGGTATCGAGGTCACTAATGACTGGAATGGTTTTGGTCAACGTACCACAGCCAGTGGAACAGTTAGATTGAGCAATGTTATTGCAGACCCAGCCTTATTTTTTGATGAGCGCATTATTGCCGACACCCCAAATGTTCGCGGTGCGTATTCTCAACTTTTACAGGTTGCGATTGATGTTGGCATTGCCGAAGCCGCTTTTGATGACACCTTATCCAGCGTGCGTAAAGCTCGTCCGATTATTGATGCAGGCGTAGAAAAAGCCACTGAAGAACATTACACCCTACAAGAAGTTGGTAAGCTCAATATCCTGCTCGATGCAGCCATTTTATTACTAGATGAAGCTGCTGAATATCTGGATGAGCTTGATCAACTCACCGAGCTTTCTGCTAAGCAAGCCGCTCGCGCTTCTATTTTAGTAGCCGAAGCAAAAATCTACGCCAATGATGCAGCCCTGCAAATCTCCGAAAAACTATTTGAACTCGGCGGTAGTCGTGCCAGCTTAAGCAAACATCACCTCGATCAGCACTGGCGTAATGCCCGTGTGCACACCCTACATGATCCTGTGCGTTGGAAATCCCATGCGATTGGCGACTATTACCTCAATGGTACACACCCTGCCCGCCATGCTTGGATTTAAGGAGCAAATCACCGTGACCTCATATCAAGAATTACAAGGTTTCGCCAAAACCAATTTTAAAGCAGCTCATATCATTCAAAGTGATGCAGAAGCATTGGAAATTGCCACAAAGCTGAGTCAGCAGTTTAAACAAGCTGCGGTTGAACGTGATGCCAATCGGAACTTACCTTTTACAGAAATCGAAACCTATAGCCAATCAGGCTTATGGGCAATCACGGTACCGAAACAATATGGTGGTGCAGACGTTTCA
Organism: Acinetobacter sp. 2JN-4; assembly: GCF_003687745.1. Lineage (NCBI taxonomy): Bacteria > Pseudomonadati > Pseudomonadota > Gammaproteobacteria > Moraxellales > Moraxellaceae > Acinetobacter > Acinetobacter sp. 2JN-4. The sequence goes on from NZ_RDNY01000008.1 coordinate 124,364, forward strand.
AGTCTAACCGTTGCCAAAGTCATCGCTTTATTTAGTGGTGCGGATGGTTCAATTGGTCAAATTCCACAAAATCATTTCTATGCTTTGGAAGTGCTGCGTAATACAGGCGCGGAACAACAAAAGAAACGCCTATATCAAGAAGTATTACAAGGTGCTCGTTTTGGTAATGCACTGGCAGAGTTTAAAACCCGCACTTCTGCACATAAACAAACTACCTTAATCCCAAGCGAAAACGGTTATCTGATTCAAGGGGAAAAATTTTATTGCACAGGCAGTTTGTTTGCGCATCGTATTCCAACCTTAGTGGTGGATGAAACAGGTCGCGAATTTTTGGCTTTTGTACAACGAGACAGTCAAGGTTTAAAACTGATTGATGATTGGTCTGGCTTTGGGCAACGTACCACAGGTAGCGGCACAGTAAAGTTTAATCAGGTCTTTGTTGCCAAAGAGGATGTGATTCCTTTTGACACAGCCTTTAAGCAACTATCTTTAGTGGGTCCATTTGCTCAGATCATGCATGCTGCGATTGAAGTTGGGATTGCGCGTGCAGCGTTTGAAGAAACCCTAGAACGTGTCCGTGTGGCTCGTCCTTGGATTGATGCCAATATTGAATCCGCGACGCAAGACCCATTAACGCTGTCTGAACTCGGTCGCGTGGCAACCGATGTCAAAGCCAGCGAACTTTTACTGAAACAGGCAGCTCGATCAGTCGATGCGGCTAAATATGAACTCAATGCAGAGAGCTTAGCCAAGGCCTCGATTGATGTGTCCAAAGTACGTGCGCATAGTACTGAAACCGCATTAAAAGCCTCATCTAAGCTAATTGAGTTAGCAGGTAGTCGTGGTAGTCAACGAACGGACGGTCTTGATCGTCATTGGCGTAATGCGCGTGTACACACCTTACATGATGCTGCACGCTAGAAATATTACTTCATTGGCAATTATGTATTGAATGGCGTTCTGCCGCCTCGTCGGGGGACTTTGTAATGAGTCAAACGACTGCTAAAAAAATCTTGTTAAATGCCTTTGATATGAACTGTGTTGGCCATATCAATCATGGCTTATGGACGCATCCGCGTGATCAATCACATCGTTTTAATGAACTGAGTTATTGGACTGAATTGGCACAAACTTTAGAACAAGGTTTGTTTGATGGTTTATTCCTCGCGGATGTTACTGGGGTATATGATGTCTATCAAAATGGTATCGATCTGACTCTTAAGGAATCGATTCAATTACCAAGCCATGATCCCTCTACCCTAATTTCGGCCATGGCCTTGGTCACGCAAAATTTAAGTTTTGGTGTAACCTTCAATCTAAGCTATGAACAGCCTTATCAATTTGCACGGCGTTTTGCCAGTTTAGATCATTTAACCCAAGGCCGTTTGGGCTGGAATATTGTCACCGGCTATTTGGATAGTGCTGAACGTTTGATCGGTCAAAAAGGCTTAAAAGATCATGATGCCCGTTATGATCAGGCCGAAGAGTTTTTACAGCTTTGTTATAAATACTGGGAAGGTTCTTGGGAAAATGATGCTTTAAAGAAAGATAAGCAACAGCGTGTTTTTACTGATCCAAATAAAGTTCACTCGATCAATCATCAAGGGCAATACTACCAAAGCCAAGGTGTGTTTCAGGTTGCGCCGTCTGTACAGCGTACACCAACCTTATTCCAAGCAGGTGCTTCACCGAAAGGACTACAGTTTGCCACGCGCCATGCGGAATGTATTTTTATTGGTGGCGATCAACCCGAAAAGATTCGTCAACAAGTCAATAAAATACGACTACAAGCAAAGCAACAAGGCCGTGATGAGGATGCAATTAAAATCTTTGTCGGTATTACCGTTGTAGTCGCGGAAACACATGAACTCGCCCAGCAAAAACTGGCTGAATATCGCCAATATGCCAGCCCTGAAGCAGGATTAGCGCATTATGCCAGTTCCGTCGGCATCGACCTTGCTAAGTTTGAAGATGATGAAGCAATCCCTTATCAAAAGAGCAATAGCATTGCTTCCGTTAATGAGAAGTTTAAAGAACAACGTATCAGCAAAAATGATCTAAAAGCGCAGCATGTTCTGGGTGGACGTTATCCCCTGATTGTCGGTAGTGCTGCTGAAGTTGCGGAATATCTGATTGAGCTGCTCGATCAAGCAGGCATTGATGGTTTTAACCTGACCCGTACTGTTGCACCTGAATCACACCATGATTTTATTCGCCTAGTAATCCCTGAGTTACAGCAGCGTGGACGTTATAAAACTGAATATGCCACAGGTTCATTGCGCAATAAGCTTTTTGCTCAAGGTGATCATTTAGCAGCAAGCCATCCTGCCGATCAGTTTCGATGTAGCAAATATAAAAATAGCAACGAATTGAAAATAATTGAAAACCTAAGTGCTTAACTAAATAAAGAATTGGAGAAATATATGGCTCAAACAGCCTCTAAAAAATGGCTTAGTATCGGTCTTGTCGCAGTTGTCGTGATTGTTGCCTTATTGATTTGGAATAAACAAAGACAAAATCATAGCAGTGAGCTGGTGATTGGGATTAGCCCTTCTTTTGCACATCCACTACAAGCCGCTGCGGATGAAGCAAAACAACAAGGTTTGAATGTCAAACTCGTCGAGTTTTCAGATTGGAATACTCCTAATATCACCTTAAATCACGGGGATATTGATGCGAACTTTTTCCAGCATCAACCATTTTTGGATAACGCGATTAAGGAAACAGGTTTTAAATTAAAACCCTTTGCTGTGGGTGCGGCATCGCATGTCGGGTTGTATTCAAAAAAATATAAAAGTTTTGATGAACTTCCGAATGGAGCAACTGTTGCCATTCCCAATGATCCAGTGAATCAAGGTCGTGCACTATTACTATTGCAACAAGCGAAGCTAATTGAACTGAAAGACAGTAACAATCACCTTTCGGCACTCAAAGATATCACAGCAAATCCGAAGAACCTGAAATTTACTGAAGTTGAAGGTCCTCAGACTGCGCGCGCGATTGATGATGTTGATCTCGCTTTTGGCTATCCACATTACTTACGTTTAGCCAAAACGGCTGATCCTGAAAGTGCCTTATTGTTTGATGACAACACCAATAAGCGCTATGCGATTTTATTTGTGGTACGTGATGATTATCAGGACAAGGACAAAAAACTACAGAAATTTGTCGAGATTTATCAAAACTCACCAAAAGTTAAAGCAGCACTAGATAGTGATTTTGGTCCAACGCTCTGGTTTTCTGGCTGGAAATAAGGAGAACAATAATGGTGAGTTTTGGTTCACAAGTTGATTTTTCAGTTCCACATCTGAAAATACGCGGTTTAAATAAGTTTTATGAAGTACAAGGCCAACGCTTACACGCTTTAAAAGACATTAACCTCGATATTCCCAAAGCACAGATTGTTGGCATCATTGGAAAAAGTGGCGCAGGCAAATCCTCCCTGCTGCGTACCTTGAACGGTTTAGAGTCGATTGATACTGGCAGTATTTTGATTCATCAAAAAAATATCGCTGAACTGAATCATACCGAACTGATCAAAACTCGGCAGAAAATCGGCATGATTTTTCAGCATTTTAATTTAATGTCTGCCAAAACCGTTTGGGAAAATGTGGCTTTACCGCTACGTATCGCAGGTTATGCTAAGGCCGAAATTGAGCAACGGGTCAGTGATGTACTGACACTGGTTGGCTTAGAAGCAAAGCTCAATGACTATCCTGCTCAACTTTCTGGTGGGCAGAAACAACGTGTCGGGATTGCTCGTGCCTTGGTTTCTCAGCCAGAAATATTGCTCTGTGATGAAGCCACCTCAGCACTTGATCCTGAAAGTACTGCCAATATTCTGGCTTTATTAAAACAAATTAACCAAGACTTGGGTTTAACCATTGTCTTAATCACCCATGAAATGCAGGTCATCCAAGAGATTTGTGATCAAGTCATCGTGATTGATCAAGGTGAAATTGTTGAATCGGGGCAAGTCTGGTCAGTATTTTCCAATCCAAAACAACAGATTACGCAGGAATTACTCAAGCTAGAACAGCTCAATTTACCTTTTGAATTGAGCCAAACTTTTGATCAGCACACGACGCATCAAATTTTAAAACTGAAATATGTCAGTGAATCTAAATCGGTTCCTGATTTATATGAGTTACTCAACTTCTTTAAGCATCCTGTTCAGGTCTATCACAGTCAAATCAATACCATTCAGCAACATACGATAGGTTCACTGATCGTTGGTATTCACAGTCTGGAATTAGACTTAAAAAAGCTACACAAAGAAATGCATCATGCAATAACGCAACTTGAGGTGATCGGTTATGCACAATCAACTCATTGACCTGTTACTGATAGGCACAACCGATACCTTAGTGATGGTCGGTGTTTCCGCCATTTTTGCTTTTCTGATTGGTCTACCAATTGCCTTAATTTTGGTGAGTACTGCTGATTTTGGGATTTATCCTTCCAAGAAAATTAATCAGCCTCTAGGATGGGTGATCAACATTACCCGTTCTGTACCTTTTCTGATTTTAATGGTGGCTTTGATTCCGTTTACCCGTTGGATCGTCGGAACCAGTTATGGTGTGTTAGCGGCAATTGTGCCTTTGACCATCGCCGCGATTCCCTTCTTCGCCCGTATTGCTGAAGTCAGTCTTCGTGAAGTTGATCAAGGCTTAATTGAGGCAGCACAAGCCATGGGTTGTAATCGCAAACAAATTCTTTGGCATGTGTTACTTCCCGAAGCCTTGCCGGGCATTGTTGCGGGCTTTACCGTGACCATTGTCACCATGATCAGCTCCTCTGCGATTGCAGGCGCAATTGGTGCTGGCGGTCTCGGTGATATCGCCTATCGTTATGGTTATCAACGTTTTGATATGCAAGTGATGTTGGCGGTGATTGTAGTGCTAATCGTTTTAGTCATGTTGGTTCAAAGTACAGGCGATAATATTGCCAAACAGCTAGATAAACGCAAAGTTTAACCGCGAATTGATAATCCACTTAAGCCATGACCTGACTTTGTCATGGCTTTCATGTAAAATCAGCAACAATTTTTAAATAACACATTTGTGAGTGGTTTCATGGGTTTTAATTGCGGTATTGTTGGTCTGCCAAACGTAGGTAAATCTACATTATTTAATGCGTTAACAAAGGCGGCTATTGCTGCTGAAAACTTTCCGTTCTGTACCATTGAGCCCAATACAGGGATTGTTCCTGTTCCAGATCCACGTTTAGACAAACTTTCTGCGATTGTAAAGCCACAGCGCGTTATTCCAACCACAATGGAGTTCGTTGATATTGCGGGTCTGGTTGCTGGTGCATCCAAAGGTGAAGGTTTAGGAAACCAATTCCTTGCCAACATCCGTGAGACCGATGCGATTGCACACGTGGTACGTTGTTTTGAAGATGAAAATGTCATTCATGTAAATGGCAAAATTGATCCATTAGATGACATCGCAACCATCAATACCGAGCTTGCACTTGCTGACCTTGATACGGTTGCAAAAGCACTTTTACGTTTAACAAAGTCAGCTAAAGGCGGCGACAAAGAAGCGCTTGCAACCAAAGCTGTTTTAGAAAAAATCCAGCCTATTCTTGATGAAGGCAAACCAGCGCGTGCTGCTGATCTTTCTGATGATGATCGCAAATTAGTTCGTGGTTTTGGTTTAATGACCCTTAAACCAACCATGTATATTGCTAACGTGGCTGAAGACGGTTTTGAAAATAACCCACATCTTGACGCAGTACAAAAACTTGCTGCTGAAGAAAATGCAATCGTTGTTCCACTTTGCAACCAAATCGAAGCTGAGATTTCATTATTAGAAGATGAAGATCGTGCGGAATTTTTAGAAGCAATGGGCATGGAAGAACCAGGTTTGAACGTGGTGATTCGTGCAGGTTATAAATTACTTGGTTTACAAACTTACTTCACTGCGGGCGTACAAGAAGTTCGTGCATGGACCGTAAAAGTTGGCGCAACTGCACCACAAGCGGCTGGTGTGATTCACACTGACTTTGAAAAAGGCTTTATCCGTGCTGAATGTGTTGCTTACGATGATTTCATTCAATACAACGGTGAAAGTGGTGCGAAAGAAGCAGGTAAATGGCGCTTAGAAGGTAAGACATACGTTGTTCAAGACGGTGACGTGCTTCACTTCCGTTTTAACGTTTAAATGAGTTTTTGATTTTCCAAGCCGCTAATAAAGACCTTATTAGCGGTTTTTTTTGAATCTGTATTTTAAGAAACAATCTGCTGCTTCATATCCATCGCTGCACGTTTCATTTTTGCTTCTTTTAAAATACGTTGATGTAATGACTTGCGGAATCCGAGTAAGAAGATGAACTCTGCTAACACAAATAGAGGCCCAATTGCTAAACCAACTAAATCATCAACAAATGCAGGTTTTTTCTTCTCAAAATAATGTCCGACAAATTGAAATACCCAACCTACAACAAAAATACCGATACTCACACCTAACCAACTCCACATTGGTAATGCTGCTATTTTGACTGCAAGTGGATATGCTGCAATGAATATAATCAGCATTAGAATTCCAAACAACTTATCCAATGAAATATAGTAAATCGTACTTAATAAAATCAGTATCGATGCCAAAGTCACTGAAACGCCTGAAACTTCAACACCAGCACGTGCGGTTAAACATAAAATAGAAAAAACAATTAAAGGAATCCCTATAAAATGGGTCAAAATATTATTTCGATCTAAATGGTAAGCAGCATATTGACTGAGTAGACGTTCCAAATTTGTCATTATTTATTCCTCTTACAATTGGTTTATGCTGTTAATCTATAAGAAGTATCATCATGAAGTTGTAATGTAGCTGACAAATGGATTTATTTTTTGCAAAGGAAATTTTGTGTTAGAAGCAACTTACATCAAACATTTGCAGCAAAACTCATGGTTTAATCAACTTTCAGAAGCTTTCCAGCAATTTATTATTCAACATAGCCGAAAATATACGGTAGAAAAAAACGCTGCTGTGTTTAACGCTCAAGATCCTTTTGATGGTGTATATGCTGTACTGGAAGGTTCAATCAGCTTGGGTTATATAGATGTAAATGGTAATGAGGCGATTGCTGCCATTGCTGAACCGATTATGTGGTTTGGTGAAATTTCATTGATCGATAAACAACCGCGTTCACATGATGCAATAGCTCTCAGAAAAAGTGTAATACTACAAATACCTGCTAAGCCATTGAGTGATATCTTGGCGGAATATCCATACTATTGGTATTACTTTGCCTTACTCACCAGCCAAAAATTACGCTACGTCTTTTTAGAACAAATCGCAATTCAAACACAAAGTCTCACGCAACGCTTGGCGCAACGTTTACTGTTTATTTTGGAAGGCTATGGCAATCGTGCTTCTATTAATGATCTGAATATTCAAATATCTCAGGATCAGCTTGCCAACATGCTGACTGTTTCAAGGCAAACCATCAATCAAGCACTCAACCTGTTCGAGAAACAAAGCGTCATTCAACTTGGTTTTAAAAAGATTGAGGTGATTGATCTTGAAAAATTGATCGCATTAGCAAAAGTAGGTGATCTAAAAGAATAGAATCACCTACGCAAAAGAAGTCTAAAATATAGAAATAATAATGTGCTATTAGGCTAAATTATTTCAATGCCGATTTATATTATCGACATTGATGCTGTTACGATTGTGAAGGTGGGTCTAAATGAATACCCATTTTCCCAACACGTTTCTCCCACAACTGTCTTGCTAGTTTTTGCATATCCTCGACCTTGTCACCTTCATCAAGAATTTCAATACCAAGTAAAGTTTCAACCACATCTTCTAATGTGACCACGCCTTTGGTATCGCCATACTCTCCAACCACAAGTGCAATATGTTGACGTTGCTCCAGTAAAATTTCCATTAATCGAGATAAAGGTGTTTTTGCCATGACCGTTATGATTTCCCTGCGGAACTCATTAATCGAATGCCCACCTTGCCCGTGGTTCTTAGCAACCAACAAATCTTCACGTAGTACAAATCCAACCACACTATCCAAATCATTATCATAAATTGGTATACGTGAAAAATTAGAACTTGTCGGCATAGATAACACTTCATCGACCTTCAAATCTTTCTGTAGTGCAGAGACAACGATTCGTGGTGTCATCACCGTACTGGCATCAAAAGACTTAAAAAGAAAAAGGTTACGGATAATTTTAGATTCTCGATCATTCAACATCCCCTCTTCTTTACCAATACCTGCCATCGCAACAAATTCATCACGGCTAAATTGCTGAACTTTTTTTCCACCTGAAATTAACTTGGTTAGTTTTTCTGAAATGAGAATTAATGGATACATGATTTTGATTAGGAAATTGACATAAATCACTGTCAAACCAGCAAGTTGACGCCAATACACGGCACCTAATGTTTTTGGAATGATCTCTGAAGCAAATAAAATCAATAAGGTCATAACCGCGGAAAAAACGCCAAACCAGACTTGACCAAATACGGTGACTGCTTTTGCACCAGCACCAATCGCCCCTACTGTATGCGCTATTGTATTTACCGTCAGAATCGCAGCGAGCGACTGATCGATATTATCTTCTTTTAATCGTCTTAATTGTTCGGCTTTTTTAGGATCGGTTTCGTTTAAACCTGCGACATAACTCGGTGTGATACTGAGTAAAGTTGCTTCTGCAATCGAACATAGAAAGGAAAAGAATAATGCTAAAAAAACATATAGTAAAAGAAGCAATGCATCCCCACTAAGGGCGGAAGCGAAAGAGAATTGACCAACGGTTTCAGAAATTAAACTGGGAGTATCCATATGAGAACTTGGCTTTTAACCACAGGTTCCTTACGTAATTGAGGAAATTCATCCTACTTTTTCCCTTCAAATGAGTCAATGCCTTCAGCATTTTTTAAAGATTATTCTTTTACAATTTATGATTTTATTAAACCTCTCAGCATCAATAGCTCAGTTGACCTGTCTATCATTCGTTGCGTAATTGTCTAAAAGAACACACATACGGTATAAAACGTAGGCTATGGTTATTCGCTATTTTTATTTCAGCTTTATCCATAATAACGGCAGAACAAGATTTTTGTTCTGCCGATGAATCAATCAACAATATATATAAGCTATAAATCTGAAAATTGAGGAATGTAAGGGATTGCTAATTGAATGCTTAGCTTATTTAGGAGATGTATTCCCCAAAGCAGGATTATCAATCGCATCTTTGCATTGAGCTTTATCACGCTCATAGCTTACTTGCTTTTGCGTAGCGGCATTTGCATTATCTCTCACATCTCTTGCCCAGCTATCTAAACTGGTTAGAGCTTTACGACAGAGCGCGTATTTCCCTTCGGTGACTGAGTCTGTCATTTTGACATTGATCCGCCAATCTGTACTCAATTGACGTATAGGTTTTCTTACTTTTTCTTCGATATCATCAACTTGTTTATTATAAATAATAGGATCAATTTCATTGATCAGTTGCCATGCAGCATTTGCATAACTGGTTGCATCATTGGTCAGTTTCGGCGCAGGTTTAATCTCAACTCGTTTTTCGGTTTCGTTGTTTGAATTACCGCATGCAGCCAATAAAAAAGTGCTGCACAACATCATTGTCGCCACACGAGTTTTGCTATTAGACATATCAGATCGCCGATGAAACATTTGGGCTTTATGCTAGTCAATTTAAACAGAATTCTCAATCATTGTTACTTATTTACCAAGCGAACGATTCGCAGACTCAATTCACTGATTCTATGTTACTGTTTTCAATTCTTTTTCGACTTTATTAATTTTGAATAGACTTCTTTCATAAATCCCCTTGCGGAACTTCAATCGTTCCTCATTCTCCCGATGGGAAAAGTCCAAAGTGGCTAACAGAAGTTTAATCATCAGCGATATGTATAAACACAGTCACGGAGCAAATAAAAGATGTCCCAAATAAAAATTTATGCGTTGAATAAAACGATCATTCAATTTAGAGATCAACTTTCAGATGCCATCCATCAAGCTTTGGTGGCATGTTTGAGCTATCCAGTAGAAAAGAAATTTCAACGCTTTATTATTTTAGAGCAAGCCAATTTCATCTACCCTAATGATCGTAGTGACAACTATACGATTATTGAAATTTCAATGTTTGAAGGTCGTACAACTGAGGCGAAAAAGCGCTTGATCAAAACAATATTTGATAATATTCAACGACAATGCGGCATTCTTCCTCAAGATATTGAAATCACAATTTTTGAAACACCGAAATCTCACTGGGGAATACGGGGGCTAAATGCAGATGAATTACAGCTAAATTATCAAGTGAATGTCTAAAATGTCTAAACAGATCACAGTCATTTTAAGCTCTATATTTTGTCTAACAAAAAGCATGTTTTTTGTATCAATTAGAGCTTAATTTAACCTTAAGTTCTGCTATGCTTAAACACAAATTACTCAGGATAGGATTATTCGCATGAGCGTCACGCTAGGAACTCCACTTCAATCTTCGGCATTTAAAGTTTTAATGTTAGGTTCTGGAGAACTAGGTAAAGAAGTCGTCATTTCTTTACAACGCTTAGGGGTCGAAGTTCACGCCGCAGATCGTTATGATCATGCACCCGCCATGCAAGTTGCACATTTCGCTTATACCTTGAATATGGCTAATCCATCTGAATTAAAAAAACTGATTGCCAAAGTTAAGCCAAATCTTATTATTCCTGAAATTGAAGCTATTGCGACTGAAGTTTTAATTGAAATTGAACAAAACCAAACAGCAACAGTGATTCCTTCCGCCAAAGCAGTCAACTTGACCATGAATCGTGAAGGTATTCGTCGCTTGGCTGCCGAAGAACTCGGTTTACCAACCTCTGCTTACCGCTTTGCAAATACACTAGAAAGCTTCCGTGCTGCTTGTGACGATATTGGTTATCCAAATTTTGTAAAGCCAGTGATGTCTTCATCTGGTAAAGGTCAGTCTCGCGTAAAAAGCTTTGATGAAGTCGATACCGCTTGGGAATATGCGATGCAAGGTGGACGTGTCAATCAAGGCACGGTCATCGTTGAATCACAAATTGATTTTGATTTTGAAATTACCTTATTGACAGTTCGTGCTAAAAATCCAGAAACAGGTGAAATCGAAACTCACTTCTGCGATCCAATTGGGCATCGCCAAGATGCGGGTGATTATGTGGAAAGCTGGCAGCCTCAAGCCATGACTGCGGCTGCATTACAAGAGTCAAAACGGATTGCCAATAAAGTAACAACCGCTTTAGGTGGCTGTGGTATTTTTGGGGTAGAGTTATTTATTAAAGGCGATAACGTGTGGTTCAGTGAAGTCTCACCTCGCCCACATGACACTGGACTCGTCACTTTAGCATCACAATTTCAAAACGAATTTGAGCTGCATGCACGTGCAATTTTAGGTTTACCTGTAAATACGGCTCGTCATAGCATTGCTGCAAGTGCGGTGATTTATGCAGGCGTAGATTCAAATAATCTAAGCTTTACTGGCTTAAATCTTGCTTTAGCTAATCCAGATACTGACTTACGCTTATTTGCTAAACCAGAGGGTTTTAAACGCCGCCGTATGGGTGTTGTCACTGCTCGTGCAGAAAGTACAGATTTGGCGCGTGAACTCGCACAACACGCAGCTGACCAAGTGAGCGTAAAAACAAACGTTTAAACTTCCCTTGCATTGCAACAATCACAACTCGCCCTCTTGTATAAAGAGGGACTTTGATAGAAGACCATTTTCATGATCAATACTTCTCCATTGTTGAACTACGTCACCAGTCATCATGATATTCAAGCCATTAATCAATGGCGAAAAGATGTAGAAAAGCAATTACAAGAGAGTTATGAAAATGGTCAATCTATTCGTGACGTTATTAAAGCCCGTTCTAACTCGATTGATGAAGCACTGATATTTCTATGGAATCATGCTGGTCTCGATCAAACTGAATTAGGTTTATTTGCTGTCGGTGGTTATGGCCGTCGCGAAATGCTGCCTTATTCAGACACTGACATTATGATCTTGTCAGACGATGAGTTCAGTGAAGAACAAGAAAAGCTGATTTCTACTTTTATTTCATCGCTTTGGGATGTCGGTAATTTTAAACCGGGCATCAGCGTTCGTACGATTCAAAACTGTGTAGAACAAGCAACCAATGATTTAACCGTAGCAACCACGCTGATCGAAGCCCGTTTGATTACTGGAAATGAACAACTGGCAAAATGGCCACGTCGTATTGTTGCACAAACATGGACAGATCAAACCTTCTATGATGCCAAAATGGCAGAGCAAGCCAAACGCTATGCTCAACATAACAATACTGAAAGTAATTTAGAGCCAGATATCAAAAATGCACCGGGTGGTATCCGTGATATCAATCAAATTGGTTGGATTGCAAAACGCCACTTTCGTGTCAACCGTATCTACGACCTCGTTCATTTAGGCTTTATTACTGAATTTGAATTGGGTGTATTAGAGGAAGCTGAAAGCTTCTTATGGGAAATTCGCAACCATCTACACCGTTTAGCAAAGCGTGATGAAAACCGTTTGTTGTTTGACCACCAACGTGAAATTGCTGCAAAATTTGGCTACGTTCGTAAAGAAGGTCAGTCAGTAAATTTTGGCGTTGAACAGTTTATGAAGCGTTATTATCGTACCGCACAACAGGTTTCCACGCTAAGTGAAATGCTACTGGCATATTTCAACGAGTCAGTCATTACCCCTCGCTTGACTGAATATGACCGTCAAATTATAGAAATCAATGAACGATTTAAAATCGTAGATGGCAAACTTGCAGTTCAACATCATAAAGTTTTTTCCGAAACACCAAGCGCAATTTTAGAGCTATTCTATTTATTGGCAAATCACCCTGAAATCACAGGCATACGTGCTCGTACGTTAAGACTACTCGTGCTTGCAGCGAAACGAATTGATCAGCGTTTTAGAGATGATCCTGAACATCAAGCGCTCTTTATGTCGATTATTCGTTCACCCAATCGACTGTACGAAACAATGGTGTCCATGAAACGTTACGGCGTTTTAGGCAATTACATCCCCGCTTTTGGACAGATTACCGGATTGATGCAATACGACCTGTTCCACATCTATACAGTGGATGCACATACGTTATTATTGCTTCGTAATTTAAGCCGTTTTAAAGAACCAGAATTCGCCAAAGATTTTCCCGTTGTAAGCTCAGTTTTCCAACGGATTTCTAGACATGATATTGTCTACTTAGCTGCAATTTTTCATGATATTGCCAAAGGTCGTGGTGGTGACCACAGTGAGTTGGGTGCAATTGATGCAATTAAGTTCTGTCGAACACATGGTTTTACTGAGCGTGAATGCAAACTGGTTGCGTGGTTAATTAACAACCACCTACTCATGTCTCTCACCGCACAGAAAAAAGATATTTCCGATCCTGACGAAGTAAAGGAATTTGCTGAAAAAGTCGGAGATATGGAGCATTTAGATTATCTCTATACGCTAACTGTTGCTGATATTAATGCGACTAATCCAAACTTATGGAACACTTGGCGTGCCTCTTTGATGCGTCAACTTTATACCTATTCGCGTGATGTGGTACGTTCTGGTTTAGGGCGCCCAGTTGATTATCAAATGTTGATTGAAGACACCAAATTTGCTGCCAGCGAATTGCTCGTCAATGATTTCTCATTGGCTGAAGTTGAGAAAGTCTGGCAAGAGCTCGGCGATGACTATTTTGTCAAAGAGTCAGCAAACGAAATTGCATGGCATACACAGGCGATTTTACAGCACGGTGACAATCCTGAACCTTTGGTACTTTTACGCGCGCATCGTAATGCGGCTGAAGATGCAGTTCAACTCTTTATTTATACACGAGATAGACCTAATCTGTTTGCGACAACTGTTGCAGTATTGGACCGCATGAATCTCGATGTTCAAGATGCAAAAATTATCACCGCAAGTACAGCCTTTAGTTTAGATACCTATTTGGTTTTGGATCGTTTTGGTACTTTACTCACTGATCCTGAGCGTGAACACAAAGTAAAAACGGCATTGGTTGAAGCACTTAATCATTCAGACCAATACCCAGGCATTATGCAACGCCGTATACCACGTCATTTACGCCATTTTGATATACAAAATACGGTTGATATTGTACTTAACCCAACGTTACAACAACACATGGTCGAGATATCAACACTTGACCAACCGGGTTTACTTGCACGTATCGGCGGGCTATTTATGCTGCAGGGTCTAGACATTCACTCTGCTAAAATCGCAACACTGGGCGAACGTGCCGAAGATATTTTCTTTGTCACCAAGAAAAATGGTGTGTTGCTAACGGATGAAGAAGTTAAAGCGTTTGCGGAAATGCTCAAAGCAGCTTTGGACGAAGCATCAAATCAGATCTGCAATCCAACTTAACTTTTAATTTCCATCAATAATTGGGCGTATTCGATACGCCCCTACATGTGGTAACTGTTTAAATGAACTCAAGCTTGTCATTATTGCATCCCTATCCTTTTGAGAAGTTAACGCAACTTTTTAAAGATGTGCAACCTGCCAATTTACCGTTGATTCCACTCTCAATCGGTGAGCCTAAACATCCTGCTCCTGAGTTTGTTAAACAAGCGATTATTGATAATTTTTCACATTTATCGACTTATCCAAACAGTAAGGGCTTACCTGAACTGCGCCAAAGTATCGCAAAGTGGCTGACTCGACGTTTTAAATTGAATCAAATCAGTGCAGACGATCACATCTTGCCAGTTTCCGGCACACGTGAAGGCATCTTCTCTTTTGTTCAAGCATTGATTAAACGTGAAGATGCGCCCTATATCGTGATGCCAAATCCTTTTTATCAAATTTATGAAGGCGCAGCATTACTATCAGGTGCAAAGCCTTATTTTATCAATTGCACAGAAGAAAATGGATATTTGGGTGATTTTGACGCTGTACCTGCCGAAGTGTGGCAAAAAACAGCTTTATTATTTGTCTGTACACCTGGCAACCCAACAGGTGCTGTACTGTCTAAACAACAATTTAAAAAGTTGATTGCACTTTCAGATCAATATGATTTTGTGATTGCGTCTGATGAATGTTATTCAGAACTTTGGTTTGATCAAGCGCCAATTGGTTTGCTAGAAGTTTGTGCGGAAATGGGACGAGATGATTATAAAAACTGTATCGTGTTCCATTCACTCTCGAAACGCTCAAACTTACCGGGCATGCGCTCAGGCTTTGTTGCAGGTGATGCCGCATTACTCAAACCGTATTTGCAATACCGTACTTATCATGGTGCTGCGATGCCAGTACAGAATCAATTGGCTTCAATTGCAGCATGGAATGATGAAGCACATGTTGAAGAAAATCGTCAACAATACCGTGCCAAATTTGATTTATTCCAATCGGAATTGGGCCATTTACTGCCATTAAAAAAACCTGATGCAGGTTTCTACTATTGGCTAAAAGTTGATAATGATGAAACTTTTGCCAAATTGCTGATGGAAAAAGCGCACATTAAAGTTCTACCAGGTCGTTACTTATCTCGTGATACAGAACAAGGCAATCCGGGCGAAGGTCATGTTCGAATGGCGTTGGTTGCCGATTTAGCGCAATGTGAAGAAGTGGTTAAACGGTTAAAAGCGGTGCTTTAAATACAACCTCATCTAGAAGAATACAATTCTCTGTATTCTTCTAATTCTTAAGATAAAGTAAAACAAACAAATATATTTTTTTTAATGTAAGTAGACAACCCTGGTTATTAACCAATAAACCACCTCTAATAGACATAGATAGGTACTGGAATCACCGCTCATGACAAAATCAAAAATTTGGTTATCTATTCTTTTTACACCTTTACTTCTGCTTTCAGCATGTAACAAAGAACCAACTCAAAGTAATGTGCCTAAATCAACAGAACAAACAGCCAAAACACAACCCAACTGTGAGACAACCATAATTCAACTAACTCCGCCTCTGCGCGAAAAATATGCGCATCAGGTTGCCAATTACATCAACCAAAAAGTAAATAGTAATGACATTCAAATACAAAAAGTAATCGAAATTGGACTTTGGAGTGCCGCAAATATAACCACCCAAGTCAGTGACCCTGCATGGTTTATCTTTGAAAAAAAATTTAAACAAAAAAATGGAGAGCTGCAAGTCAAAGATGTTTGGGCAGGTATCGCTGAAGAAAGTGATCATCAAATGTTGATTGATCGGATCACCAAACTGGGCGCACCTGAAGATTTTGCCTATTGTTTTGCTGATGCTGTCATTCATATCAATACAAATGATGAGTATCAAATCGCTTTTTCTTTCCTACAGGATGCAGTGAAAAACAATGATAAACTCATTGTTGCAAATTATGGTTAAGTTCCGTTTGTAGTGATGAAGCATGTGAAAATAGCACTGTATTTGTCACAGCAATTCAACAGGTTAAAAAATAACGCTTCCAAATGCTTCTTCCCTTTAATAAGTTTAATGATCAGTAAAAGGAAGAAAATATAATAGACTTTTTGCATAAATCCCTTGTGTTTCTCCTGATGAAAAAAAACACAAAAAGGGTGTGAAGCGATGCTAAGCATAATCCCAAAAATCTCGAATATTCATTTCATTGACGATTGACCATCTGTTGAAATCTTGGTCTATACTTAGCCATCAAATTTTGGTGAACAATGGAAAAATGGTTTCTCAAACTCCTCAGAAAATAAATAAAAAAATTTGTCTCATTTTAGCAATCGTGATCGTACTGGTGATTATTTTAATCATTGTTCGGCAAATAGGCATTGCTAAAAAGCCAACGGACACAGACAAGAAAAAGGCACAATCAACTGAACAAAAGGCTGCGCTCACTGTTACAGTCGTGCCACCTGAACAACAGAACTGGAAACAAACCTTCACTGCAAATGGCAATGTTGCTGCTTGGCAAGAAGTCGTGATTGGCAGCGAACTATCTGGTCAACGTCTCACCAAAGTAAATGTCAATGTCGGAGATAAGGTAAAGCGTGGGCAAGTCCTTGCAGAAATTAATAGCGATACCATTCGAGCTAATTTAGCCTCGGCAAAGGCCAATTATGCTGAAGCGCAAGCCATACTCACCGACGCCATCACCAATCATAAACGCATCCAACAACTCAAAAACACTGGGGCTATTTCTGCCCAAGAATCCACACAATATCAAACGTCACAGACCACTGCACAAGCTCGACTTGATGCCGCTAGGGCACAAATACAAACCAATCAATTGCGCTTAGCACAAACTCAAGTGGTTGCACCAGATAATGGGGTGATTTCCACAAGAAGTGCCACAGTCGGTTCCTTGGCGCAAACAGGACAAGAGTTATTTCGTCTCATTCGAAATCACCGCTTAGAATGGCGTGCTGAAGTCACCACAACTGACTTATATAAATTAAAGCAAGGTATGACTGCTCGTATCTTTTCACCTGATCCAACTCAACCTGCGATCACAGGCAAAGTTCGAATGATTGCCCCTGTGATCGACCCACAAACACGTTATGGTTTAGTCTACGTTGATTTACCACCGACCGAAGCCGTTCGTATGGGAATGTTTGTCAAAGGTGAATTTGATTTAGGTGAAAAGTCCGCACTCACCATTCCACAAACGGCATTGTTATTACGTGATGGCTTTGCTTATGTTTTTATCGTCGATAAAAACAACCGCGTAACACAGCAAAAGGTGACTGTCGGACGTCGCTTAGGCAGTCGTGTAGAAATCTTAGACTTAGCAGCAAATGTAAAGGTCGTTTCCTCAGGTACTGGTTTCTTAGCAGATGGTGATTTAGTTCATATTGCCAAAGATATTCCAGACACGCCACTTAGCAAACAACTTGTGACGACACAGGAGCATTAAGATGAATGTTTCTGCTTGGTCCATCCGCAACCCTATTCCAAGTATTCTGTTATTCATTATGCTTGGCTTGGCAGGTCTTTTATGTTTTCACTGGATGAAAATCCAGCAGTTCCCAGATATTGAATTGCCCATGGTGACGGTGACTGCAGCTTTACCAGGGGCAGCACCACCACAACTTGAAACTGAAGTGGCTCGTAAAATAGAAAACTCGATTGCAACTTTACAAGGTTTAAGAAATCAATATACCAACATTCAAGATGGTGTAGTGAGCGTTACTGCAGAGTTTGAGTTGGAGAAACCGCTTCAAGAAGCTGTGGATGATGTTCGCAATGCGGTGTCACAGGTTCGCTCAGACTTACCAGCTGATTTAAGAGATCCAATAGTCAGCAAAATTAATCTGTCTGGTTCTCCGATCTTAACTTATGCGATTCAATCCCCCAAAATGGATGAGGAAGCACTGTCATGGTTTGTTGACTATGATATTGCTCGCGCTATGCTTCAAGTCAAAGGTGTCGGTGCAGTATCTCGTGTCGGTGGCGTCACACGTCAAATTGATGTCGAACTCGACCCTGAAAAACTATTGGCGCTCAATGCAACGGCGACAGACATTACCCGACAGCTACGCTTAATCCAACAAGATGCCTCAGGTGGCGAAACTAAAATTGGCGGTAGTGAACAATCTATTCGTACGATTGCGACAGTCAAAACAGCGGCTGAAATTGGTGCGATGAATATCGCATTGAGTGATGGTCGGCATATCCGCCTAGATCAAGTCGCAACAATCAGTGATGGAATAGCCGAGCGACGTTCTGCTGCCCTTTTAAATGGACAACCTGTTATTGGATTTGAAATCACTCGGAGTAAAGGTGCTAGTGAGGTTGATGTTGAAAAGGGTGTGATCATTGCTTTGGATAAACTCAAAGCTGCTCACCCCGACATTAAAATCACTGAAGCATTTAACTTTGTTAAACCAGTTGAAGATAATTACAAAGGTTCAATGTCTCTGCTATATGAAGGCGCAATTTTAGCAGTACTTGTGGTCTGGTTATTTCTACGGGATTGGCGTGCAACCATCATTGCTGCAACAGCTCTACCCCTCTCTATTTTACCCGCCATCATTGGCATGTATTACCTTGGTTTCACTCTCAATATCGTCACGCTACTCGCTATGTCTTTGGTGGTAGGGATATTGGTAGATGATGCGATTGTCGAAATTGAGAATATTATTCGGCATTTGAGGATGGGGAAAACCCCGTATGAAGCGGCCATGGAGGCTGCGGATGAAATTGGTCTTGCGGTTATCGCGACAACCTTTACCTTAATTGCAGTGTTTTTACCGACCGCATTTATGAGTGGTATCGCAGGTAAGTTCTTCGTTCAGTTTGGTTGGACGGCATCCCTCGCGATTTTTGCCTCACTCTTGGTTGCGCGTTTACTTACCCCGATGATGGCAGCTTATATTCTTAAACCATGGATTGGAAAAATAGACCATCCATTGCCGACCTCCTCGATGGAAGATCAAGGTCAAAGAGGTTTGGCCAAAGATCGTGAAAATGATGGTCGCGTCATGCGTATATACATGCGCTTAGTGACGTGGTGTTTAAATCATCGCTGGGTCACGCTATTTGGTGCAATCGTTTTTTTTATTGGCTCGCTCATGCTCATTCCATTGCTCCCAACAGGTTTCGTACCTCCCCCAGATACAGGACAAACCCAAGTTCGCGTGGAATTAACACCGGGTTCACAATTTTCTGAAACTTTAAAAACAGCAGAATACGCTCGCAACCTGATTAAAGACCATCCAGAAGTCAAAAGTGTCTATACAACTATTGGCGGTGGTGCAGCAGGTACAGATCCATTTGCTGGCGGCGCTTCCAGCGAACCTCGTAAAGCAACACTCACCATTCAAACCACCGAACGCTCTGATCGATCTGCGAGTTTGCAACAAATTGAAGATGAGATCAGACAACGTTTAGCCCCTCTCCCAGGCGCAAGGATCCAAGTCGGTATAGCTGGAAACAACAGTCAATATCAACTGGCACTTTCGGGTGATGATCCAGAAGCATTGATGGCGACTGCTCGTAAACTAGAGCGTGAACTACGCACCATTCCTAATATTGGTAGTGTGAGTTCAAGTGCCGCACTGATTCGTCCTGAACTGGTTGTTCGCCCGGACTTTGCCAAAGCAGCTGATCTCGGTATCACCAGTTACGACATTGCTGAAACGCTAAGAATCGCGACCGCTGGCGACTTTGATCAGAACTTGGCCAAGTTGAATTTGTCGCAGCGCCAAATACCGATTGTAATTAAACTTCCGTTGTCAGCACGTCAAGATGAAGCGCTCATTAAGCGCCTCATCATCAAAGGAAATCAAGGTCCAGTCATGTTAGGTAGCATCGCTGATGTAAATATTGAAAGTGGGCCTTCACAGATCGACCGATTTAATCGTATGCGTAATATCAACCTGAATATTGAGCTCAACAATCAACCTTTAGGTGACGTGACTGCACAAGTTGATCAATTACCGACCATGAAAAACTTACCGCCTAGCGTAACACGCACCAATATCGGTGATGCTGAAGTGATGCAGGAACTATTTTCAAGTTTCGGTTTAGCTATGCTCACAGGTGTACTGTGTATTTATGTGGTGCTGGTGCTTTTATTCAAAGATTTCTTACAACCGATTACCATTTTAGTCGCATTACCTTTATCACTTGGTGGCGCATTCGTTTTACTTCTTTTAGCGAAAAGTAGTTTCTCTATGCCAAGTTTAATTGGTTTGATTATGCTGATGGGGATTGCGAGTAAGAACTCGATTCTCTTGGTCGATTACGCGATTATTGCGCGCAATGAAAAAGGCTACTCTCGTTTTAATGCCTTGTTGGATGCATGTCATAAACGTGCGCGTCCGATTATCATGACAACGTTAGCAATGGGCGCTGGTATGTTGCCGATTGCATTGGGTATCGGAACAGATCCAAGTTTCCGCTCGCCAATGGCAATTTCAGTGATTGGTGGGTTAATTACCAGTACCTTCTTGTCGTTATTGGTCATCCCAGTGGTCTATACCTTTATTGATGATATCAATCGCAAGCTGCACAGCTTTAGGAAATCCCAACCCGTGACAACAAAATCGCCACACTAATGTAAAAAGACGGTCAAATGACCGTCTTTTCTATCACTATTTTTACTTCTTCGCCAAAGCTTTTTCAATATCGGCTTCCAAAGCTTCTGGTTTCGTCGTTGGTGCATAACGCCCTAAGACCTCACCATTACGCCCAACCAAAAATTTGGTGAAATTCCACTTAATATTACGGCTCCCCAAAATACCTTTGGCTTCTCGTGTTAAAAAACGAAAAATCACATGTGCTTCAGGTCCTTTTACATCAACCTTTGCGAACATCGGAAAATCTACACCATAATTGCGTTGGCAAAATGTCCCAATCTCCTTATTGGTACCTGGATCTTGTCCGCCAAACTGATTGCATGGAAAACCTAAAACTTCTAAGCCTTGAGATTTATATTTTTCATAAAGTTTCTCAAGCCCCGCAAATTGTGGGGTAAAGCCACACTTACTGGCTGTATTTACAATCAGCATGACCTTGCCTTTATAATCAGCGAGCGCTTTTATATCTCCCTCTAACAACTCAGCTTCAAACTGATAAATATTACTCATGGATAAGTTTCCTCGTCATTCTTTTCTTGTGTTTTAAGTTGTAATGATGCCGAATTTACGCAATAACGTAGACCAGTCGGTTGTGGGCCATCCTCAAAAACATGCCCTAAATGTGCGTCGCAATCATGGCAGACTATTTCTGTTCTGACCATACCATGAGACAAATCTTCGTGTTCTTCTACCGCAACGCTATCAATTGGGCGATAGAAACTAGGCCAACCACAGCCACTGTCAAATTTTGTTTCAGAAGAAAATAATTCAGCGCCACAACAACGACATATATACACCCCATGTTGCTTATTATTCCAATATTGACCTGTAAAAGCAGGTTCTGTACCTTTCTTACGGGTAATACGATATTCTTCTGGCGATAGCTCTCTTTGCCATTCTCGGTCAGTTTTATTAACTTTTCCCATGACAGATTCCTTCTTATTTCACTATTTAAAATAGAATAATCCTATATTTACGTCATTCATTATAAAATTTCTAGTCTTAACGAAATAAGTTACAAAACACCCATAATTAGAAAGCAAAAAGAGAGCATATCAATAAAATATGGTGAGCAATTTTATTTAACATGTGCTTTCAAGAAAGCAAAAACAATGTTAACCTTATTTCTATTCTTGCTTGAGATTAAAAAATGTCGCAAAAAAAAAGCGTTATTTTTAAAAGTCTACTGCCCGTGATTAAACAATATCAACAGGATGGATTTACGCATGAAAAAATTGTCACATTGCTTAGAGATCAACATGATCTTGATTTAGTCACAACTGAAACATTTAAAAGTTATTTATATCGCTATGCCAAAGTGAACCCCACTCTTTCCGAGAACACCAAGATGAATAACACGATTCAAACCCCACGAGAAATCAAAAAATCTTCTAAGCTCGAGCATGTTTGCTACGACATTCGTGGTCCTGTGTTACGAGCCGCCAATGAAATGGAAGAACAGGGTCATAAAATCATTAAATTAAATATTGGCAACCCTGCACCTTTTGGTTTTGAAGCGCCGCAAGAGATCATCAATGATGTCGCTTTAAACTTGCCAAATGCAATTGGTTATACGGATTCAAAAGGGATTTTCCCTGCGCGTAAAGCTATTTGTCAGTATTACCAACAAAAGGGCATTTTTGATATGCATGTCAATGATGTGTATGTCGGCAACGGTGTCTCTGAACTGATCGTGATGGCCATGCAAGGCTTACTGAACGATGGCGATGAAATGCTGGTACCCATGCCCGATTATCCATTATGGACTGCAGCAGTAAACTTATCTGGTGGTACCGCCATTCACTATAAATGTGATGAAGAAAATTATTGGTATCCTGACATTGCGGATATGGAGAGTAAAATCACGCCGAACACGCGTGGGATTGTGGTGATTAACCCAAACAACCCAACGGGCTCAGTTTATCCACGCCATGTTCTTGCACAAATTGTTGCGTTGGCAAAGAAATACGATTTGATTTTATTTGCGGACGAGATTTACGACAAGATTATTTATGACGGCATTGAGCATGTAGCCGTAGCCGCTTTGGCAGGTGATCAACTATGTGTTTCATTCAATGGTTTATCAAAAGCCTATCGTATCGCAGGTTATCGTGCAGGTTGGATGGCGATTACAGGTAATAAAGCACGTGCAGCAGATTATATTGAAGGCTTAGACATGTTGGCATCTATGCGTTTATGTGCCAACCATCAAGCGCAATATGCTATTCAAACGGCTTTGGGCGGTTATCAATCGATTAACGACTTAATCCGTCCGGGTGGTCGTCTATATGAACAGCGAAATATTGCTTGGGAAATGCTCAATGAAATTCCGGGCGTGAGTTGTGTCAAACCTGAAGGTGCGATGTATTGTTTCCCTCGACTTGATCCGGATGTTTATCCAGTTGAAGATGATGAGGCATTAATGTTGGATTTATTGAAAGCTGAAAAAGTATTACTGGTACAAGGAACAGGATTTAATTGGCCGACACCAGACCATTTCCGTGTGGTATTTTTACCCGCAGAAAATGAACTACGAGAAGCAATTAACCGCTTAGGCCGCTTCTTAGCCACGCGTCGTTAATCAATAAAATTAAGAGCAATGTCTAAGCTAGACATTGCTTTTTTATTTTAGACTACTCCGTCTGTAATTTGGAAAAATCGCACCAAGATGATGCAAAACTATGCATTGCATTATAATTTGATTGCAAACAACTGATATTGTTAGTTTTAATCCACTATTCAAACACTATTAATAAAATTATCCATTTAACTATTCGAGCAACTATTAGCCCTCGAAGCGCACCCCAATAAAAAATAAAATGCCAATGATTTAACGACTAAAAATTCAAATAATAGTCGCAATGTCTGGCATAGGCATTGTGTTTCAATGGAAGATAAAATACAGGATTGTCATTAATGATTAATAAAACGGTTAAATCATTAGGGTTAGGATTAACTCTACTTGCTGCATCGGTTTCATTGTATGCAAAAAATAATGTAGTCGTTATCGCAACAGGCGGTACGATTGCAGGTGCAGGTGCAAGTTCGACCAACAGTGCAACCTATACAGCAGCTAAAGTACCTGTCGATGCATTAATCAATGCTGTACCTCAAATTAAAGATTTAGCCAATGTAAGTGGTGTACAAGCGTTACAGATCGCCTCTGAAAATATTACGGATAAAGAGCTTTTATCTTTGGCACGACAAGTCAACGATTTAGTCAAAAAACCATCGGTGAATGGCATTGTAATTACACACGGTTCTGATACGCTCGAAGAAACAGCGTTCTTCCTAAACCTTGTTATTCATACCGACAAACCAATTGTTCTAGTCGGTTCAATGCGTCCATCAACTGCTCTTTCTGCCGATGGTCCTCTCAACCTTTATAGTGCTGTTGCCCTTGCTTCATCTAATGAAGCTAAAAACAAAGGGGTATTGGTTCTGATGAATGATTCTATTTTTGCTGCGCGTGATGTCACCAAAGGAATCAATATTCATACCAATGCCTTTGTCAGCCAATGGGGTGCATTAGGTACTTTGGTTGAAAAGAAACCTTATTGGTTCAGAAACTCATTAAAGCGTCATACTACGACATCTGAATTTAATATTGAAAATATTAAAGGCGATCAACTCCCTGTCGTTCAAATCGCTTATGGTTCTGACTCTATGATTACAGATGCTTATGTTGCTTATGCAAAAGCTGGCACCAAAGCAATTGTAAATGCTGGTACAGGAAATGGTTCGATCGCAAATTACATCGTACCAACATTAAAACAGCTACGTGATGAACAAGGCATTCAAATTATTCGTTCGTCTCGCGTCGCTCAAGGATTTGTTTTACGTAATGCAGAACAACCAGATGATAAATATGGTTGGGTCGCTGCACATGACTTAAATCCACAAAAAGCACGTATTTTAGCGGCTCTTGCACTCACGAAAACCAATGATGCAAATGAGATTCAACGGATGTTCTGGGAATATTAATTTAAGCCTGTAATATTTAAGTCGATGGAATTAAACCGATGTATATGTATAGATCACATATACATCGGTTTTTTCTTTGCTGCTTAAAATAAAAAGTAGATATGATCTTATTGCAAAAATATTAGACAACAGCCATACACAGAGCATGTTAGAATAATCGACGGTCGTGTTAAGGATAGATTTATGCAGTTTGTTCATCTTGGTATTCATACAGAATTTTCGATTACGGAATCGATTGTTCGCATACCTGATTTGGTCAAAGTTGCCGTAAAAGATGAAATGCCTGCACTGGCACTTACAGATTTATCTAACTTACATGCTGCTGTGAAATTTTATGAGGCTTGCCTAAAGAAAGGTATTAAACCAATTCTTGGCAGTGTGATCCGCCTCAATGATGCTGAACATAGAGCCACCCTATTAGCCATGAGTAATACAGGTTGGAGAAGTCTAACCGAAATCGTTTCTCGTGGCTTTATCGAAGGTCAACAGCTCAGCATTCCCTGTGTACAAAAAGATTGGATACTCGAACAATCTGAAGATTTAATCGTATTACTTGGGCAACGTAGTGATGTCGGGCAAATGCTCTGCTCATCCAACCCGCAAAAAGCTGAGCCATTATTAGAAGCTTGGATCGAAAAGTTTGGTAATCGCGTCTATTTGGCACTCACGCGCACTGAACGTGCTGGTGAAGAGGATTTTATTCAGCAAGCCCTTAAACTTGCAGAAAAATATCAAATTGGTGTGGTTGCACATAATGATGTGCACTTTATCGAACAACATGATTACGATGCGCACGAAGCACGTGTTTGTATCGCTGATGGTTATGTATTGGGTGATAATAAGCGCCCTAAAAACTTCAGTTCAGAACAATACTTTAAAACTGGCGAACAAATGTCTGAACTATTTTCAGACATTCCGAGTGCGATCGCTAACAGTTACTACATCGCGCAACGTTGTAATGTCGCGTTGCAATTGGGTACTTATTTCTTACCCGACTTCCCGATTCCAGATGGTTATACCATTGATAGTTACTTCGAACATTTATCTCGTGAAGGCTTAGAAGAACGCCTTAATCATCTTTATCCGATTACAGAGCGCGATGAAGACTGGACGGAAATTCGTAAGCCCTATGATGAACGAATTAAGTATGAAGTCGATATTATCCTGAAAATGGGTTTCCCCGGATATTTCCTGATCGTCATGGACTTTATTCAATGGGCCAAAAATAATGGTGTGCCTGTTGGTCCCGGACGTGGTTCGGGTGCAGGGTCTTTGGTCGCATATAGTCTAAAAATTACCGATCTTGATCCCCTGCGTTATGACCTTCTCTTTGAACGTTTCTTAAATCCTGAACGTGTCTCAATGCCCGATTTCGATGTCGATTTCTGTATTGCAGGTCGTGACCGTGTCATCGAATACGTTGCTCAAAACTATGGTCGTGAAGCGGTTTCACAGATTGCCACGTTCGGTACGATGGCTGCAAAAGGTGCGATTCGAGATGTCGCACGTGTATTAAGTAAATCGTATGGTCTAGCCGATCGTATTTCAAAAATGGTACCAACCAAACCGCTTGGTGTTGATTTGGCAACAGCCATCGACATGGAACCGCAACTTAAAGATATTGTCACCAATCCTTCAAATCCAGATCATGACGATGCCGCTGAAATTTGGGAAATGGCGCTCAAACTAGAAGGCATCACGCGTAACACGGGTAAACACGCTGGTGGTGTGGTGATTGCACCAGGGAAAATTACCGACTACTCGGCTGTTCTGTGTGAAGCTGATGGTACTGGTCGTGTTGCGCAATATGACAAAGATGATGTCGAAGCCGCTGGTCTGGTCAAGTTTGACTTCTTGGGTTTACGTAACCTGACCGTAATCGAAGATGCTGTTCAAAATATTAACAAACGCATTAAATCGGCAGTTCCGTTAAATATTGTTGATGTGCCATTGGATGATAAAGATGCCTATCTTGTATTTGCCAATGCAAATACAACTGCGGTGTTCCAGTTTGAATCCGTCGGCATGAAAAAAATGCTGAAGGAAGCGAGACCAAGCAAATTTGAAGAAATTATTGCCTTCGTTTCCCTATATCGTCCGGGTCCAATGGATCTTATTCCAGACTTTATCCATCGTATGCATGGCGGTGAGTTTGAATATCTGCATCCTTTACTTGAAGGCGTATTAGAACCAACCTACGGTATTATGGTTTATCAAGAACAGGTGATGCAGGCTGCACAGATCTGTGCAGGCTATACGCTTGGTGGTGCAGATTTACTCCGTCGTGCGATGGGTAAAAAGAAACCCGAAGAAATGGTAAAACAACGCCAAATCTTTACTGAAGGTGCAGGACAAAAAGGGATTGATGTCTCAACTGCAAACCATATCTTCGACTATATGGAAAAGTTCGCAGGTTATGGTTTTAACAAATCCCATGCCGCAGCATATGCCTTAGTTGCCTACCATACAGCTTGGTTAAAAGCGCATTACCCTGCTGAGTTTATGGCGGCTGTACTGTCATCGGAAATGCAAAATACCGACAGTATTGTATTTTTAATTGATGACTGTCGTAATAACAAATTAGACGTGCTTCCACCTTCGGTAAATATGTCGTTGTATCACTTCCATGCCAGTGATGAACAAACCATTGTGTATGGACTCGGTGCGATTAAAGGTGTCGGCGAACAGGCGATGCAGTCTGTAATTGACTCGCGCACCAAAGAAGGTCCTTATAAAGATTTATTTGATTTCTGTCATCGTATTGATCTGAAAAAAATCAACAAACGAACCTTGGAAGCTTTAATTCGTGCAGGTGCACTGGATTGTTTAGGTATTGAACGTTCAAGCCTCATGGCGCAACTTCCTGAAGCGGTACAAGCTGCTGAACAAGCGCGAAGCAACCGCGAAACAGGGATCATGGATTTGTTTGGTGAAGTTGAAGAAGTTCAGCGCAAACCCGCCAAACCCGTTAAACCGTGGGCTGATGAAGTTCGCTTAAAAGGTGAAAAAGATACGCTTGGTTTGTACTTAACAGGTCATCCAATTGATGTCTACCGCCCTGAATTAAAATCATTTGTACCCGCAAAACTCAATGAACTCACGCCAACACGTCGCGGTGTTACCACTGTTTTTGCTGGATTGGTTGTCGACATTGCAAACTTTCCAAACCGTATTATGATCACCTTAGATGATGGTACAGCACGTGTTGAGATCAGTTGTAATCACGAACGTTTTCAACGCTATAAAGAGATCGTTCGACCAGATCAGGTCGTGGTTATTGAGGGTGAAATTTATGAACGTGAAGGCTTCGACCGCCCAATGGCAAGGTTAAGCAAGGCATTTAGTTTAAATGAGATTCGCCAGAAACGTGCCCAAAGTATCCAAGTTCGCTTAAGCCACGATTTAATGACAAAATCATTGGCCAAAGATCTGCAAACTCTGCTACTACCCTATTGTAATATTGATATGTGCCAACATATTGGCCTACACATACAAATTGAACAAAGCTTTGCAACCGCAGAATTACACTTAGGTGCGCAGTGGAAAGTTGCACCTCTAGATGAATTGCTGGCCAAGTTGCGTGATTATTTTGGTAAAGATGCAATTTTTATTGAATATCAAGTGAAATCAAAAGCAGCAAAAGTGGCTGAAGCACCTAAAGTCAGTGTTGTTGCCCCACCACCTGAAAATATGTCAATGGATGAAGCTTTAGATCTTTATCAAACTGAAATCTCTCAATATTCTTAAATTTGGATGATATATGAACCTGTTTGACTCAAACAACGTGTCCAAACATTTGGATCATGTGCGTATTGTCATGGTCAATACGACACTACCTGCAAATATTGGTAGTGCGTTACGTGCAATGAAAACGATGGGGTTAGCTAAACTTGTCTTAGTTGCGCCCAAAACTTATCCGCATCCAGATATTGATGCGTTAGCAGCAGGTGCACAAGATTTAATTGAACAGATCGAAATTGTGGACACTTTAGAAGACGCGATTCAAGACTGTCATTTGGTGTTTGGTACCAGTGCGCGTAGTCGCACGATTCCGTGGCCTTTACTCGATGTTCGACCTGCTGCAAAAGAAGCATTGCAAGCAGCAAAGCAACAACAAAATATTGCGATTGTCTTTGGTCGTGAAGATCGTGGCTTGACCAACGAAGAATTGGCTTTAGCAAATTACCATTTAACCATTCCTGTCGATCCTGAATATGGCGTGCTCAATGTGGCTCAAGCGATCCAAGTGGTTTGTTATGAGTTGCGTATGGCTGCACTTGAACAAAATACTCAAGCGCTCAGCATGCCTGATGACCACATGCAACTCAAACAACAACAAAGTATGCAGTGGGATGAACCTCTCGTAAATCAACAGCAAATGGAAGAGTTTTACCCCCATTTAGAAAAAATGCTCACAGAAATTGAGTTTTTAGACCCAAATAATCCCCGTTTACTTCCATTACGCTTGCGTCGTTTATTTGGAAGGATACAATTAGATCGTATGGAATATCATTTATTACGCGGAATATTTAGTCGAGTGCAAGCACTTGCGAATGGTTCGTGGAAAAAAAACACGAAGGAGGATCAGTCCAATGATTAAACAGCTTAAAGAAGATATCGAAGCTGTATTTGCACGTGATCCTGCTGCACGCAATACACTCGAAGTTCTGACCACTTATCCGGGTATTCATGCATTGATTATGCATCGCATGGCACATGAGTTATGGAAAAAAGAATATAAAGGCACTGCCCGCCTGCTGTCGTCTTTTAGTCGATTTGCAACAGGTATCGAAATCCATCCGGGTGCGAAAATTGGCAAACGTTTCTTCATAGATCATGGCATGGGTGTTGTGATTGGTGAGACTGCTGAGATTGGCAATGATGTAACCCTATACCACGGTGTTACTTTAGGTGGTACGACATGGAATAAAGGCAAACGTCACCCTACTTTAGAAGATGGTGTTGTGGTTGGTGCAGGCGCAAAAATTTTAGGGCCTTTTACTGTACATAAAGGCGCAAAAGTTGGTTCTAATGCGGTCGTGACAAAAGAAGTCCCTGCTGGTGTAACCGCTGTAGGTAGTCCTGCTCGTTATATTTTCAAACAACCAGCAACAGTAGAACAAACAGAGCAAGAAGCCCTGCGTCGAGACTATGCAGAGAGTATTGGGTTCGAACCATATGCAACAACTGAAGAGCAGGCTGATCCAATTTTAGAAGGTATTCGTGTTCTACTAGATCGTATGCAGAACAATGAAAAACGCATGAATACGCTCTGTCAACGACTCTCGCTACTTGATCCAACGTTTAAAGGTCAAAATTCTAAAACTCAACCGTTTAGTAAAGAAGAGTTAAAAATTATTGAAGAAGTTCGACGTGAATGTGAAGCGCAAAGTATTCCATCAAAAATGGAGTAAATTATAAAAATACAACATGTCATACATTGCAAGTTGGTTTCGCTTTTCCTAGACTAGCGAAATCAATCTCTTTTATCACCTTACTAAAATTAATGGATATAGATCATGAATTTTAAGCCTTTGGCATTACTCGTACTTTCAACCTCATTTCTAACCGCATGTGGTCTTGCACCAACAAAAAAAGAAAGTGTTGCTGAACCTTTTGTATTTAAAGAACCTGATCCTACTCCAGCTTTCTATGCTTTAAATCCAATCCAGTATGATGCACCGCCAAGCTTTGAAATGGCGATTAAAGATGCCACAGCTCAACCCGTGACCAAAATGGTTGTTTCATTGCAAAATGATCCATCTAAATCAATGACTTTGGATGTAAACAAACTTATTGTCCCAACAATTGATAGCAAACAACACAGCATGAAATATGCTGTACTCGCTGGCGATAACGAAATTGATGTCACTGAAATTGATGATTTTTTACAATTGGTTGAAGGTAAAGCACGCCATTACCCTCCACGCTTCCCTGATCGCCAAGAGCGCAAAGGCTATGAAGTAAAACTGAAAGAAATCACACATAAACTTGATGCTTTAGCAGAAAAACCAAATGCATCATTTGATGTATTAACCCGTGCGTTCAAAGCTAGCGTGATGGCGCGCAACTTAGATTTGGGTACATCTTATACTTCTAAATCTTTAAATTATGCACAACGTATTCTTGCCATTAGCCCAAATGATCCTGAAATCAATTTCTGGTTCGGTTTTGGCTTATCTGAAGGTGGCGGTCAACGTGAAGCAATTCCGTATTTAGATAAAGCAATCAAAGGCGGAGTTCAAGAGGCTTATCTTTCTGCCGCGAATAACTATCTTTGGTTAGAACAGAAGAAAAATGCAATTCAAACCTTAAAGAACTATAAAATTAAATTTCCAGATGAAGCAGAAGTGGCTGACCGCTTAATTCATGAAGTCGAATCTGGTAAACGCTGGAATGTTTGGCAAGTGATGAACTAAATTCATCTCCGCGTTAAATATAAATAGGCTGTTTGTGTACAGCCTATTTTTTATTCATTGAAAAAACATCTTATTTCAGTATTATAACTATAATCATTATCACGACCTATACTGATCCAACATGCAAGCATTTACCTCCAATAAACGTCTATTTGCTATCAGCTTGCTCAGTTCCCTCATGTTCAGTGGCTGTCAGGTTGTCAGCCTAAAAGAACAAGCTTTGAATGTCACCATTGCCAATGAACGCAACAGTATTTTGACACAAAAAAAGCTCAGTGAAGCCAGCCTCAATGTGCTTTCCATGTCTGGCAAAGCCGCTAAGATTTGTATGGAAACACCCAATGAATGCGTCGCTGATTTACATGAAATCCCACAGATCTTGGATGAACAATTACTATCAACCGCAAGCGAGTTATATCTCGCTAAAGCCATGGCATTATCAGAGTCATCTGCATGTAAAATCAGTAAACTGACCAAGCATAAAGCTGAAGAAGAACAAAAAGTTATCCAAAAAGCCTATGAGCAATGTTTAGATCAAGAACTCGATGCTTTGGATAAAACAATTCGTTATAGTTATGCTTATTTATTTAAAACGACTCGCCAGCCACAAGAACGCCTATTTGATAACCGCCAAGTACAAATTCGAGATTTTTATAATCAAGCTTTAGCTAGACTGATACAAGTTCACAAAAACCGATATCCGAAACAAGCACTTGAACCTACGATTAAAATCGGAAAAAGCATCTATTCACTTGATTTAAGAGAATACCAGCGTTTACTAAATGAAAACTTAGAGCAGTTTATTTCTAGCTATAACATGAATTTTTCAGGCTTACGCGCACTTAACCGTCGTGATGGCTTTGGTTCTGATTTTGTTGCAGTCTTTGCCACGTCAGATCATCAACATGATAATCAATATATACTCGACCCATTAACTCATAACTTCCCTAACGGAATAAACCCCAATATCCACCCAGCACGTTATTTGGCTTCGACCATTATTGCCCAACCCAAAAAAACTGCTGTGACTATCAAAGATGTATTGACCAGTCCTGACTTTGAAATTAAAGCTTATGACCCCTATAACACAGAAAAAGTAAATATTGCAGGTAAGCCCTACTCGCTTGCAGCGAACTTCTCTGCACCGTATGGACTTTGGTTGGCAGAAAATAATTTAGGTGCGGCAGCATATTTAAGCTTGATTGATCGAGATCAGCGTTTAACCATGCCACATCTATACATGTTAGAACCGTACAATCCAAATAAGAAAATAATTGTGCTCGTTCATGGTCTTGCAAGTAGTCCTGAGGCTTGGATTGCGGTAACCAATGATATTATGGGTGATACGGTTTTACGTGAACAATATCAAGTATGGCAAGTTTTCTACTCAACCAATATGCCAATCTTAGAAAGCCGTTTCCAGATTTATGCATTATTAAAACAAGCATTTTCTTCATTAAGTCCTAAAGATGCCGCAGCAAAAGATGCTGTTCTCATTGGTCATAGTATGGGCGGGATTATTAGTCGACTTCTGGTCAGCGATGTTGATCTATCCAAACAAGCATTAGCAATGATGAGTAGTCGCCAGCAAACACAACTGAGAAAACATCCCGCGATTAGTGAACGGCTCAGAATGAAACCAATTACAAACTTTGATCGAGCCATTTTCTTGGCTTCACCACATCGTGGTACTGATTATGCCGATCGTTGGTTTACCTTAGCTGCGCGTAAAATCATTCGTTTACCCGCAACGTTCTTAACTACTTTGGCGGATACTTTAACCAGTGATGATATGGAACTTAAAGATTTTGTCAAAACGCTAACCAGTGATGTTATTCAAAATGGCCCAAGTGATTTAAGCAAAAAATCAAAATTCATGGAACTGACTGCCGATATTCCCCCTGAAAAGGGTTTAGTTTTCCATTCAATTATGGGCAATGTTACCAAAAGTGACGATCCCAATATCATTACCGATGGCATCGTCCCTTATAAAAGTGCGCATTTAGATGGTGCGGTCTCTGAAAAGATCTTACCCGGTGGACATTCAATACAAGAAACACCTGAAGCAATTTTAGAATTACGTCGAATTCTGCGTCAGCATCTTGTTGATCATGGTTTATATAAACCTTAACGCAATAAAAAATGCCCAAACAAGTTTGGGCATTTTTATATTCACAAGCTCACGAACAATTAACTGCCAGAACGAATCATATAATCAAAAGCAGAGAGTGAAGCTTTAGCGCCTTCACCCGTCGCAATGATGATTTGTTTATAAGGCACAGTGGTACAGTCACCCGCAGCAAACACACCTTTAACATTGGT